>CBCTLT010000447.1:0-1508 GCA_965147785.1 uncultured Oscillospiraceae bacterium | reverse complement strand
GTCAGCTGAAGATCGACACCATTGAGCGGATCTGTGACGCTCTGGGGATTTCCCTGAGTGCGTTTTTTGCAGAGCCTGGGGAAACATGACAAAAACACCGAGAGGCCCAAAAGAATCTTTGATATACTATAAAAGAGACTGTCGAAAAAGCCTTCCGGCTTTTCCGACAGTCTCTCCACTGATATACCCTTTTTATCGCATTTGTCCCAGGGGCGTCCGTTCCAGCCGTTTCACAAGCAAAGCCGCCAGCAGGATCTTCACCGCGTCCGGAATTAGAAATGGAATCACACACTTGGCCAGGACCGTCCCAATGGCAATGGGTCCTGTGGCGCTGGTATAGAGCACCAGAAACCAGGCCGAGCCAAAGGCGTAACACACCGCCAGTCCCAACACCATGGAGCCGATGAGGACAGGCCAGCTTCTTCCCAGGAGCTTTGTACCCAGTCCCACCACGATGGCGGTAAAGACAAATCCCAGCAGATATCCGCCGGTGACGCCCACCAAGCTCCCCAGTCCTCCCCGAAATCCGGTAAAGACCGGCAAACCTACCGCTCCCAGCAGCAGATATACCACCACGGACAGGGTGCCGCATTTCTATCCCAGCAGCCCCGTCACCAGAAAAATGGCAAAGGTCTGCAGGGTGATGGATACCTCCAAGGGGATGGAGATCCAGGCACAGATGGTCATCAACGCCGCTCCCAATGCTGTGGCACATAATTCATGGGTGGTAAACATGGGTTTGTTTTTTGTATGACACAAGCCGGTCCACTTCCTTTCTGTCCATCATTATAGCAAACCGCACCACAATGTCAACTCATCAGAATCATTATACGGTTTACATTTCGTATGCTAATTGTAAAGATGCACAATATGTTAGCTTGCAAATATTTAGAATAAAAAATTTTGTACAAATCCTGGAATTCACCTTGACTTTTCAATATCCTGTATGTATTATTTTACACGTAAATCATTTGCATGCAAACTAAGTCCGTATGCAAACCGCAAAGAAAAGGAGGTAACCTGTTTTGGGTGTTCGTTTTCGGGACGGAAGTCCGGAGCAACTGTTTCACGCGCTGGAACGGAAGCACCACGCCGCAGTTGACAGCCTGCTCTGTCAGCGCGGTATCGGGAACATCGGCCAGCCGATGATCCTGTCGATTCTTTCGCAGCAAAAAGACGGCACCATTGAATCCCAGAAGGAGTTGGCCCGGCGTCTTAGGGTATCTCCGGCCACCGTTACGGTTTCCCTCAAGTCAATGGAACGGGACGGATATGTGAAAAAGCTCTCCAACGCCGAAGATCTCCGTTGCAAGCCCATCACCATCACGGAAAAGGGCAGACGGGCCGCACAACTCATCGACGAAGTATTTGAAACGCTGGACCACGGCATGTATCAGGGATTTTCCGCCCAGGATCTGGAATGTATCTCCGGATTCTACCGTCGGATGATCGATAATCTGGATACCTTTGCCTCCAGCGGGCGAGAAAGTTAGGAGGAAACCATCTAT
>CBCTLT010000446.1:0-1523 GCA_965147785.1 uncultured Oscillospiraceae bacterium | reverse complement strand
GCAACGGCGTTCCAGGAAAACAAGGCAAAAAGAAGCAGTATGATGATTCCTTTCCGCATATCACACCTCTATAGAATCCGTTCCAGCAGATCCAGCACACTCTGCAGCAGCGGAAGCATGACATAGAATGAGGCTACACTGCCGCAGAACTGCAATACGCCGCCAATGGTCTTTTCTCCCGCATCCTCACAAATGTTCTTTCCGGTTTCTGTGAGAAATCCGATGGCCAACGTTTTGAGGACGGGAGACACCACTCCTTCTCCCAGCTGGGCCTTGTCCTGCAGGGACCTGGCAAAGGTCAGCACCGGGCTCATTAGCTCCAGGGCCAAAATACTGACCATAAGCACAACGACAATGCTGATCAGGGCCGCGAACTCACCGCTTTGCTTTCGGACCACCAGGGCCAGAATGGATCCAGCCACAGCTAGTCCGGCACACTTGACCACCGTATCCATCAGAAATTGAACAGGGTCTTGACCAGCTCGAACAGATCTGCAATTCTCTGCACGATAATCATGAGCACTACCACAAGGCCTGCCAAGGTCGTCATCGTAGCCTGCTCCTCCCGCCCTGACCGGACTAACACCTGGTTAAGAATCGACACAATAATACCCACGGCAGCGATTTTAAAGATGAGATCAATATCCATGTCTGCTCCTTACAGTAAAATTACGATCAACGCCAACCCCGCACAGACGGAGGCGGTCAGTGATACCTTTGCCCGGCGTTGCAGGCCTTCCTCCGCTCTTGCAATCATGGTGTCCAAGCGCTGCTTATAGAGGCCCAAAGCTCTGGCCTGCCCCGACAGATCATACCTGCCAAGACATCCCCCCAGTTCCAGCAGCATGGCCTGTTCCTCCTGGTTCCACAGTTCCGGCGTGTGTTCCAGTTGAATCCGCATGGCTGTCTGAGGTGGGCGCCCTGTTACTGCAGCCATTTCCACCGCCGTGCCCACAAAGAACTCTCCCACGGGTCCTCCAATTTGATTTCCCACCCGCTCAAAGAGCTCTGCCACAGAGGGCATATGCAGTTCCATTTCGCCTTGCATCAGTTCCAGCGCCAGCCGCAGTTGCCGCTGCAGCCGCAGTTGCTGATGCATCCCCTGTCTTGACGCCCATCCCACCATCATAGACGCTACCGCCACGAAGCACGCTCCCACAATCTTCAGCATATTTTCCCAGCCTTTCCATCTGTACTGTTTTGTAATCGTGCAAAACGATACCCCAATCTATGACGCCGGAGTCCAGAAGCTGCCTAAATCCCGGCCGCTGCCGCAACGTTGCAATACAGTCTGCGTGGGCCGTGGCAAAAAGCGCAATGCCGCAGCTGGCAGCCTCTTTTGCCATTCGCAGTTCCTGAGGTCCCGATAGCTCGTCCACCGCCAGCACTTGGGGATTCATGACCCGAATCAGCAGTTCCATAGCTTGAACCTTGGGACATCCGGTCAGTACGTCGGTACTGGGACCAAGATCCATTTGCGGAACACCATTGACGGCTGCGGCCAACTCCCGACGCTCGTCCAC
>CBCTLT010000445.1:0-1549 GCA_965147785.1 uncultured Oscillospiraceae bacterium | reverse complement strand
GTCCATCAGATATCCGCAGAGCACCACGGCGCTGCATCCACATCCGGAACCGCCTGCATGGACATCTTGGGCCTTCAAGTCGAAAATCATCGTACCGCAGTCGTCCAGACGATCCCCCAGGCTGCATCCTTCCCGACGGAACAAATCCTGGGCAAGTTCCTTGCCTACAGAACCCAAATCCCCGGACACAATAAGATCATAGGCCGAAGGATCCAGCCCGGTATCCCGAAAATGTGCAAGAACGGTGTCCACAAAGGCCGGGGCCATAGCTGCGCCCATATTGTTAGCGTCGGCAATACACAGATCTACAATCTTCCCGGTGGTGATACCGCGAATATAGGGCGGAGCTCCGTTGGGCTGGAGTACGGCGGCACCGGAACCGGTCACGGTCCACTGGGCTGTAGGCGTTCGCTGGCCGCCATACTCCAGGGGGAGACGGTATTGTCGTTCCGCTGAGGCAAAGTGGGAGGAGGTCATGGCTACGGCATAGTTTGCAAAGCCTCCCTCCACCGCCATGGCTGCCAGACTGAGGCTTTCCGCCATGGTGGAGCATGCACCGTATAATCCGTAAAAAGGAATATCTGTGCCTCGGGCCGCAAAGCTGGTGCCGATGCACTGGTTCAGCAGATCTCCGGCAAAGAGCATATCCACCTGGGAGGAGGATATGGAGGCTTTTTTTAGTACGGTTTGCAGCGCCAGGGTCTGCATCTGGCTTTCGGCCTTCTCCCAGGTGTTTTGACCAAATTTAGTATCCTCGCTGACCAGGTCAAAGCAGGTGCGAAGGGGACCTTCGCCCTCTTTTTTTCCCACCACAGAGGCTGTGGCCAATATGGAAGGCGGAAAATTAAATCGGACCGTTTGCTGACCCAAATGTTTAGTTTGATTCCTCCAAAACCAATGGTGCCGTTAGTATTGACGAATCAGGAAGAATCATGCGTTTGCCATCCTTATAATTGCTTCCAAAGTGTGCCGTGTCACTCTTCGACATTCTTTTCATAGACTGAAATGGCAGGAAATGAATATTATTCCGGCCATGTGGGACAATATAATTGCGCGGCAAAAGCGGCTGCTTTGCAGGGCGCAAAACATTTCACGGAGTGAGGATGGTTATGGATAGTAGTGTAAAACGAGGGGATATTTTTTACGCGGATCTCAGTCCGGTGGTGGGAAGCGAACAGGGCGGAACACGGCCGGTGCTCATCGTGCAGAACGACATGGGGAACAAACACAGTCCCACTGTGATCGCGGCAGCCATTACATCACAAATGAATAAAGCACGACTGCCAACCCATATTGAGCTCATCGGGCCCACTGTGGGTCTGACCAAGAATTCTGTAGTTCTCCTGGAGCAGATTCGCACCATTGATAAAAAACGGCTGCGGGAGCACATGGGTCGGCTGGACCAGGACATGATGCAGAAAGTAGACGACGCCATTGCGGTAAGCTTCGGGCTCCACGGCTAAAATGCAACACCTTCGCATATTCTGATGCGGAGGTGTTGTTATGCAGGTGCCGGTAATGGAGCAGGAAACATGCTGTGGATTTTTGC
>CBCTLT010000444.1:0-1610 GCA_965147785.1 uncultured Oscillospiraceae bacterium | reverse complement strand
ATTGCTGCTCCTCAATGGCACGGATCTCCCGGGCGTATCGTTTCCGCAATGCCGGAAGGTCCGTCCGGTCCCGTTCCGGCTGAGGCCACTGCTGCCAGGCACAGCCAAATACCTGGTGGAGCACTGCAAACAATGCGTAATCCTCCAGCCAGGCTGCGTTTTCCTCCCGGAAAGCGTCAAAGCCTGCCATGTTCACCGCCAGATCGGGCGCAATGAGCCGGGGGTCTCCTGCAAAGAGGCAGGAGCTGGAATAGGGGGAATTCCCAGGACCAGGAGGACAAATGGGCAGCAGCATCCAAAGCTGGAAGCCCAGGGCTTTGACCACAGGCAAAAAGTCTATGGCGTCCTTGAGATTGCCCACAGGACCTTTGCCGGGCAGGGAAAACACCGGGCAGAGCAAACCATGGCCCGAAGGGGTAGAAACCGCAGCGGAAAGGGGCGAAAAAGCGTCCGGGTCGGTGCCTTCCCGATAGAGAACGACGGCAGACATGGGTTCCAGGGAAATCAACTCGGCATGGGAATGGACCTCGCCGGTGAGCAGATCCAGCCAGGTCTGCGGGGAAAGGGAAACAGGCTGTTTTTCAGTGGAGCGGTTGACATAAATTCTGACCTGCTGGTCATCCAATGTTCGGGTCATGCAGAAAACGTCCTGGTTTTCAAAACTATAGGTGGTATCGCCTTGCACCAGTACCGGATATTCTCGACGCAAATCGGAAAGCATCCGGACCCAATAGGTGAGAGACGTGTCGGCAGAGTCCCAGGGGAAGGGACCCCGGTTATAGGGATCGGCATAGCCCTCCATGCCAACTTCGTCGCCATAATAGACACAGGGCACGCCGGGGGAGGTAAATTGGAGGACCTGCAGCAGCTTCAGGCGACGGATTCCCAGAGCCCGCTGCTGGGGCGGAAGTCGGTAGGCCTCTCTTTGCTGTGGTGGCAGATCTTCAGGGGCTTCTCCCAGCATGGTGAGAATCCGGGGGGTATCGTGGGAACCTACCAGATTCAGCGCGCCATAGAGGGCGGAAGGAGGATAGTTTTCCCGAATGGTATCCAGGGCTTCTGCCAGATCTGCGGCGGAGATCCGACCCAGAAGAAACTCCAGAACGCCGGTGCGGAAGGGATAGTGCATGGTACAGTCCAGTTCACCCCCTAGCAGATAGGGCCGCAGCACATCATAGCTGACCTTGTTGCTGGCGTCCTCCCAGACCTCCCCCAACAGCAGGGCGTCGGATTTTTCCGCCTGACCGGCAGCCCGAATCTTTTGAATAAAGCTGTCCGGCAGTTCATCCGCCACATCCAGCCGCCATCCGGAAGCACCCAGACGGAGCCATTTCCGAATGACGCCGTTTTCTCCACAGATGAAGGCCTGATAGTCCGGATTGGTTTCCTCCACGTCCGGCAGGGAATCCACTCCCCACCAGCATTCATAGCCGCTGGGATGCTGGCTGCCAAAGCGATACCAGCTGTCATAGGGGCTTTCCTCCGTGGAATAGGCGCCGGGATCGGGATAGTTGCCCCACCGGTTAAAGTAGATGCTGTCATCTCCGGTGTGACTGAATACGCCGTCGAGGATGATGCGGATCCCCAAGGCCTTTGCTTCCTCACAGAGC
>CBCTLT010000443.1:0-1641 GCA_965147785.1 uncultured Oscillospiraceae bacterium | reverse complement strand
AGGCTCCGGTGTGGTTACCGTCTCCAGGACCTGGGCAAAATAGGACCCCAGGGATAGCAGCTCAATATCCTGATGGAGCCCGGAAAAGAGATTCAGCGGTTCTGCCTCGTTGACAGTATAATAACCGTTTCTCTCATAGAGGGTAAACTCACTGTAGCAAAGGAGCTGGCATCCGCCCCGCAGCGGGCTGTTTTTCCGCTTCACCCCTCGGGCTTTGGCAGTAACCAGGCCCAAATCCCCGGTGAGAATCGTGAGCAGCTTGTCGTTCTCTTTATATTGGGTCTCCCGGAGCACCAGGCCCTTGGTGGTATAAAACATCGTGTCTCTCCATAAGTACGGGCCGGTCAGCCCTGATGGCCTCCGGCAGCATTTCTTCCTTCACAATATCGCAAATAATCCCTCGGATCTCCGGTCTTTAAAAACAATAGCCAATCTTCGCTGATTTGCATATAGCATTCCTCCCATGCTATTGTCTGCCGGATTCTGTAGAAAATACCCGTTATTTATTGGTCTTTGTAACCGAAGTTCCGGATCAGATAATCGCTGTCTCGCCAGTTCTCCTTCACCTTGACCCAGCATCGGAGATAGACCTTGGTGCCCATAAACCGTTCGCAGTCCGCTCTGGCCATGGTGCTGATTTTTTTCAGCATATCGCCGTGTTTGCCGATGATGATTCCCTTATGGCTGGCCTTTTCACAATAGATGGTGGCCTCCAGATCAATGATGCCGCTGTCCTCCCGTTCGGAAAAGCGGTCGATCTCCACCGCCGTTCCGTGGGGAACCTCCCGGTCCAAGCACCACAGCAGCTTCTCCCGAATGATCTCCGCCATGATCTGCCGTTCCGGCTGATCCGTCACCATGCCGTCGGGGAACAGCTGCGGACCGGGCTGGGCATATTTGGCCACCTCCGCAAACAACTCGTCGATCCCCTCATGATTCTTGGCGGAAATGGGCACAATGGCCGCAAATTCAAAGGCTTCGCTGTATGCGGCGATCACCGGAAACAGTTCTTCCTTCCGTTCCAGCGTGTCCACCTTGTTGATGACCAGAATGGTTGGAATCCCACTTTCCCGGATGGAATTCAAAAGGATCTGCTCCTGGGTTCCCACAGAGGGAATGGGCTCCACCAGCAGAAGGATCATGTCCACATCCGCAATGCTCTCATGGACCACGTTATCCATATAATCTCCCAGCTTGTTTCTGGCTTTGTGGAATCCGGGGGTATCCATAAAAACGATTTGCGTATCCTCATGATTCACCACGGCACAGATCCGGTTTCTGGTGGTCTGAGGTTTGTTGGATACAATGGCGATCTTCTCCCCCACCAGAGCGTTGGTCAGGGTGGATTTCCCCACATTGGGCCGTCCGGCAATGGTGACCATAGCAGATTTCGTAATATTCATATAAACTCCTTATCGTCTCTTTCGTGTTTGCAGCACCGAGGGCAAAAAGATAAATACCAAAGCGGCAAGGGCCCCCAACATCAGCATATATTTGACCCAGGGCATGTGACGCAACACCCTGGTTATGTTCTCCAAATAGGCCGGGTCTCCTCGGAAAAAGATCAGCGCAGCCACAATCACCGAGCCAATGGCGGCCGCCAGCACCGCCCCGGCTGCCGCGTCCTTGGCATGTCCGATT
>CBCTLT010000442.1:0-1648 GCA_965147785.1 uncultured Oscillospiraceae bacterium | reverse complement strand
TTTGAAAATAACTCTGTATCATATCAACAATACCGCGTTCATCATCAACGATCAGCAATTTGGGATTCAAAAATATGCACCTCCGTTCTTTATATGATATACAGCCATGAGCAAAACTCGAAAAAGCAAGTCATATCAATGGTTTCCAGCCATGGCTAAAACCAGAAATCACTCATATAGTATAGAAAGCGGAGCTCCTAAGCGGTAAAATTAAGTTGAGACAAAACCAAACCGAAAGGAGCTGGCCGCTATCTACCGACAGGAAATCATTCAGGATGTGGCACTGTTCACATCCCAGAGTGCCGCTGTATTCTATGACAAACTCTTTGGGGCACTGGAATTTACACTGCCCCGAGCAGCTACCGGACGCAGGGGCTTCCCAAAGGAAGCGATGCTCTGTGCCTTTCTCGTCATGAAATGCGAGGGCTTTGGGTACATCACAGACTTGATGGACTATTTGGAGAACAACCGCATCATCGCCCATTACTGCGGGTTCGATATCATGAGACCACTGCCGTCCTACTGGACGTATGACCGCTTTCTCCGTCAGCTGAACAACGGTGAGTTGAAGACTATCATGGCTGGCTTAGTACGGCAGCTCTATGAGCTGGGCGTTGTAGACGCATCCTTTATCGGACTGGATTCTACGCCAGTTATGGCGAATACCAGGCAGAATAACCCGAAATCTTTTGCTGCGGATAAATTTGATCCGAAAAACCATCCCCGCTGTGACGCGGACTGCGCCTTGGGCGTCCATTCCGCCTCCAATCAGCACAATGAGCGCCGCTATGAGTTTTACTGGGGCTACAAAAGCCACGTGTTGATAGACTGCATTTCCGGACTGCCTCTTTATGAACTGACGACCCCTGCAAATGTGGCAGATGCTTCTCCCGCAAAAGATATCCTCTCTGCCAGCAACCAGATCCTTCCCATCCGGGAGTGTACCTTTCTTGCGGACAAAGGTTATGATGTGCGCGATCTCTACAACACTGTGAAAGATGTTTATGAGGGAGAAGCCGTGATCCCTCTGAACAACAGAAGCACCAAAAAGCCAAAGAAATTGGCAGTCGGCAATCCCATTTGCGAAGCTGGGCTGGCGATGAGCAAGGATGGAAAAACTCCTGATGGACATGGTGGGCTCCGACAGAAATTCTGCTGTCCCTTCCGGCAGTCTAAGACAACCGTCTGTCCTTGTAACCACAAAAATTGGAACAACGGAAAGAAAAACCGGGGCTGCACCAAATACAAGGCCATTCCTTCTGATTACCGGCGCTCCATTGACCGAGAGTGTCTGCGCTTCAAAAGAACCTACGCCCTGCGTACAGAATGTGAACGCTACAATTCCCGATTCAAAGAAACTGGCCAGGAACGGCTTTGGGTCCGTAATGGGCAGAGCGCGGCAAATCTGAACACTCTGGCTCACATTTCCGCCTTGGCTGTGGCCTGTGCCGCCGTACTCAACAAATCGTCTCACTCCTACCGAAGCAAGAAGGCACTTCGAAGATCGGCCTGACAAACAGAATATTGATCCTTGCAGGCGCAGATTCGAGCTGCGTCTTTTTCCGTAGCCTAATTTTCCAGTTTTTCCGTCTCTCTTGCCCTCGGCTTGCTTCAAGACCTATACGGTAGCCTTGTTTTGCTCATCTCT
>CBCTLT010000441.1:0-1687 GCA_965147785.1 uncultured Oscillospiraceae bacterium | reverse complement strand
CGGCGTACATGGACTGCACCCCGAGCTCATCAAGCTGCTGGGCCGGCAGAAATACCGCACCAGCTACGGGCAAAATGTGCTCAATCACTCCATTGAAGTGGCTCATCTCAGCGGCCTGATGGCTGCAGAACTGGGCGAGGACGTGACCCTAGCCAAGCGGGCTGGATTGCTCCATGACCTGGGTAAATCCGTGGACCATGAGATGGAGGGCAGCCATGTGGCCCTGGGCGTGGAGCTGGCCAAGAAGTACAAGGAAAGCCCTCTGGTAGTCCATGCCATTGAAGCCCACCATGGAGATGTGGAACCGCAAACCGTTATCGCCTGCATCGTTCAGGCGGCAGACGCCATTTCCGCGGCACGGCCCGGTGCCCGGAGAGAGAATGTGGAAAACTATGTCAAGCGTCTTGAAAAGCTGGAGGAACTGACCTCCTCCTTCCACGGCGTGGAGAAGGCCTATGCCATCCAGGCCGGCAGAGAAGTCAGAATCATGGTAAAGCCTGAGGAAGTATCTGAGGACAACATGATTATTCTGGCCCGCGACATCGCCAGAAAAATCGAAAATGAACTTGAATATCCCGGCCAGATCAAGGTCAATCTCATTCGAGAGACCAAGGCCGTTGAATATGCCAAATAAGTGTCATTTTTCCCGGCGCCTGTGGGCGCCGGGTTTTTCTGAAGAATTGGCGGATTTTCTTGTAATTCCCCGCCGATTTCGGTATAATAATGGACAGAGAATACCCGGGAGGACAAATTATGCAGGAATATATATTGGCCGTGGGAGACGTGGTGGGCTCCCAGGGCCTTCGCTATCTTGGCAAAAAGCTGCCGGAGCTGAAGCGGAAGTGGCAGCCGGTATTTACCGTAGTCAACGGGGAAAACGCCTCCAACGTGGGCCTGACGCCCCGGCAGGCGGAGGATATATTCGCCGCAGGGGCCGATGTGATTACGCTGGGGAACCACGCCTTCCGCCAACGGTCGATTTTGGATTATCTGGAGGATTGCCCCTATCTCCTTCGGCCGGCAAACTATGCGCCGCAAACGCCGGGACGGGGGTATGGATGCTTCGATTCTCCCTCCGGAACCGTGGCGGTGGTCAATCTCATCGGCCGGTGCAACATGGACTACGGGCCGGACAATCCCTTCTTGATGATGGACAAGATCCTTCCTGCGTGCCAGGAGGCAAAGTATATTTTGGTGGATTTTCATGCGGAGGCTACCTCTGAAAAGCTGGCCATGGGCTATATGCTCGACGGCAAGATCACGGCCCTGTGGGGCACCCATACCCATGTGCCCACTGCTGATGCCCAGGTGCTGCCAGGGGGCACCGGCTATATTACGGATTTAGGTATGACGGGGCCGAAGCATTCCGTTATCGGTATTGAACCCAGACTATCCATCGAAAAATTCCGGGGTGGCGTCTACAGTCCCTATCAGCCGGCCCAGGGAGGCTGTCTGCTCTCCGGGGCGGTGTTTACCGTGGATTCGGAGACAGGCCGGTGCCTGGAGGTACGGCAGATTACCGTTTGAAAGGAGTACTGTTGTGGAAATTTTGATTGTGATTTTGCTGGCAGTGACGATTCTGCTGCTTCTGGCGGTGCTGTTCCGGCTCTATGGAAGCCGGAAGGAGGAATCCCTGGAGCGTCTCCAGGGGGAGCTGCGGCAGATTGGCCAGCAGACCGCTGCGGAT
>CBCTLT010000440.1:0-1688 GCA_965147785.1 uncultured Oscillospiraceae bacterium | reverse complement strand
CTACCAGCCCTACTTTGCCGACCCCCGGCCGGAGAATATGCCCATCCTGGGCGACCTGATGGAGGCGCTGCTGGCGCAGGGCATCCCGGAGGCCGACCGTGTGGCCCAGGCATTGGACCTGTATGTGAACGGCTCCCTCAACTTCTTCAACCACCGCACCACCGTGGACATCCGCAACCGCCTTGTCTGCTTTGACATCAAGGGCCTGGGGAAAAACCTGAAAAAGCCGGGAATGCTCATCGTCCAGGATGCGGTGTGGAACACCGTCACCATCAACCGGGCCATTGGGCGCTCCACCTGGTATTTCGTGGACGAGTTCCACCTCCTGCTGAAGGAGGAGCAGACGGCGGCCTATTCGGCGGAGATCTGGAAACGGTTTAGAAAATGGGGCGGGGTGCCCACCGGGGCGACCCAGAACCCCAAGGACCTGCTCTCCTCCCCGGAGATCGAGAACATCCTGGAAAACAGCGATTTCATCTATATGCTCAACCAGGCCGCCGGCGACCGCAAGATTTTGGCGGAGCGGCTGGGCATTTCGGCGGAACAGCTTGCCTATGTGACCAATTCCGAGCCGGGCCATGGGCTGCTGTTCTTCAACAATGTGATCCTGCCCTTTGCGGACGACTTCCCAAAGGACACGGAGCTTTATAAGCTGCTTACCACCAAGCCCAGCGAGGTGGAGCACGCGGCGGAAACGGAGGCGTGAATATGAAAAACAAGATCTACATTATCGACGGCAAAACCTATCTCTCCCATATCAACGATGAGGTTCACCTGTACGGCCTTCTCCATCAGCTTGCCTTCCTGGCGGGCCGGATCAAGGATGAGGAGGACGTGTTCCATGTGCTGGACGCGGCGAAACGCTACGGCGAGATCGCCGAGGAGAAGTTCCAGAGCTGGGGCATCCCCGGCCGCTATCTGGTGTTCGGCGACCCCAAGGATTTGAAGGGGCTCATGGACAAGGAACTGGACGAGGTGGAGGCCGTCCCTGAGGAGGAGCCGAAGCCCAAGAAATATCGGGATGAGTACATCATCCCCGGCAGCGGCTTCCGTATGCTGGTGGGCGACATCCACCACCTGATCGTCCTCTACTACTCGCTGGCCCGCCGCCTGTCCGCGGCGGAAACGGAGAAGGACTTCCTCCGCCTGAAGAAAAAGGCAGGCGGCTATGAGAAGGTGCTGAAAAAGCTCTACCGCAGCCTGGGCCTCCCGGAGGACAGCAACGCCGCCCAGGACATCCTGGAGGAGTCCATCATCCGCCGCCATAATCTGGTCCGCCTGGAGGATGTGGAGGAGCCCCAGGACGAGGGAGACCTTGAAGGGGATGAGGTATGGAGCGACTGACCCATGTAAGCCTGTTCTCCGGCATCGGCGGTCTGGACCTGGCGGCAGAGGCAGCCGGATTCGAGACCGTCTGCCAATGTGAATGGGCGGACTACCCCTATTCTATCCTGGAGCGGCACTGGCCGGATGTGCCGAAGTTCCGAGACATCACCACATTCACGAAGGAGGCGTTTTTTGAGAAAACAGGACTTGAAACAGTCACCATCATTTCCGGCGGATTCCCCTGTCAGCCCTTCTCCACCGCAGGAAAGCGGCGGGGCTTTGCGGATGAACGCTACCTGTGGCCGGAAATGTGCCGCGTTATTGCCGAACTGCGGCCCCGTTGGGTGCTTGGGGAAAATGTT
>CBCTLT010000439.1:0-1692 GCA_965147785.1 uncultured Oscillospiraceae bacterium | reverse complement strand
CCAGCCGAGACAACTGTGTCAGTATTTTGCTGATGCGGAACAAGTATTTGACCAAGCGACATTTACAGGAAAATGGGATCTCCACCCCCCGTGGGGAGATCTATCAGGACAAAGAGACCGCCATGGAGGAATTTCAGGTTCACAACCATGTGGCCTGCGTGGTTAAGCCCAACTTCAGCAACTATGGAAAGGGTATCACCGTCTTTACAGAGTATCCCACGGTGGATAATTTTGAAAAATCGCTGGATATTGCTTTCTCCAACAGCTCTGAGGTCTTGGTGGAGGAATATATCCCTGGAGACGACTATCGGTTCCTGGTGATCGGAAATGTGGTCCAGGCGGTGAGCAAGCGGATGCCTGCCTATGTGGTCGGCGATGGAATTCGTCCCATTCGGGATCTGGTGATCGAAAAGTCTAGCGATCCCCGCCGGGGACCCAATCATGCCCGGCCTTTGAGCTTCATCGGCATGGGGGCGGAGGAAGCGCTGCATCTGCAGATTCATGGGCGCAGCTTTATGACGGTGCCCAAAAAAGGGGAGATTGTCACACTGCGGCAGAATTCCAATGTGTCCACGGGCGGTGACGCCATCGACTGTACCGACATTGTGCATCCTACATACCGGGACATCGCCCTGAAAGCAGCCGCTGCGGTAGGGGCGGTGTTCTGTGGTGTGGATCTAATCACAGAGGACATCACCCGTCCGGCAGAGGAGAGCATTTATGCCGTTACAGAGCTGAATTTTAACCCATCGATCAAAATACACTGCTATCCGTCTGCCGGTCAGGCCAGACCCATTGGTGAAGCGGTGGTGCGGTTCCTGTTTGATATGGACCAGGACCAGGGAGGAGCAATATGACACTGGATGAAGCAATCATCGCAAGAAAAAGCATTCGCAGCTATGATATGGAGGAACTGGAACCGGAGCTGATCGATGGACTGGTGGACTTTCTTTCGGACCTGACGGTGCCAGATGACTCTATCGACTGGAACTTTGACATTTTGCCGCTGGATGATATGTGCAAGGTGGTCAACGGAGTGCCCCGGCTTCAGGCGCCTCACTATCTGGTGATTCGGTCGGAGAAGATCAAGAACTGTCTGCAAAACGCTGGATATATCGGGGAAATGGCGGTACTCTGGCTGACGGCCCATGGCATCGCCACTTGTTGGCAGGGCTCCCTGGAGGCAGAGCATGATTTTGAAGATGTGCTGCCCTATATCACCTGTGTGGCCTTCGGCCGGTCCTCGGAACCCTTCCGCCAGTCGGTAGAGGAGATCGCCAAGAAAAAGAAACTCAGCGCCGTGGCTTACGGCGATATGGGATTTCCCAGAAAGGAGATCATGGAGCTGACCTGGATGGCTCCCAGCTGTATGAATACGGAGCCGGTACGGTATCTGGTGGATACCCACCGCATTCATATCTACCGGAGGAATAACCGGATCTTGAAATTCAATCAGTTCAACTATTTTCAGTGTATCGATGTGGGTGTGGCCATGGCCCATATGGAGGTGGCCGCCAAAAAGTATGGGTATCGAGTGGTGTTTGAACGGCTTAGTCCGGAACCGGACTTCCGTAAGGAGATCTATCAATTCTCTGCCCATCTCATGAAGGAGGAAAATGCTTGAGTAAACCAATTATGGTTTCCTGTGACTCTGCTTGTGATTTGAGCGCGGAGATGCGGGAACGATATGAC
>CBCTLT010000438.1:0-1696 GCA_965147785.1 uncultured Oscillospiraceae bacterium | reverse complement strand
ACAGTTTGCCCCCGGCAGCACAATGTACAGCACCGTATTGACAGCCGGCGTCAGGAAGCAGCACACCGCGATGCCTGCCACTCGAGTCTTATCAAACTTTCCCAGCAGCCGATACAGCAGTCCGGGAAGCAATCCCACGATGACCCGATTGATCACGCATACAAAAAAGGTGCCGATGGGATTTTGCTGCAAAAAGATCATTCCCATGGCTCCCGTGAAGCATTGGGCAAAGCTGGTCAGGCCAAACACCAGACCCAGGAAGGCTCCGGCCAGAGGTCCCAGAATCACCGATCCCACTGCAACCGGGATCACGATAAAGGTGATCTCTACACCCCAGGGCGTCTTTAAATACCCCAGCGGCGTAAAGGCCATGACGAGCACGATTGCCGTCAGCAATGCCAGCTCCGTCATCAGACGTACATTGGTTTTTTTCTTCATATTCAATTCCTCCTGCTGCCGCTCCACCTTCTGTGGATGCAGCGCAATATTGGAGCAGCCGCCCTTGGGCCGCTGCCCTGGCTTTTGCCAAAAAGAGTATACGTCCATTTTTTGAAAAATGCAACTGTGAATTTATTTTTTGGACAAGGGACACAAAATACCCCTTACGTTCATCACAACGCAAGGGGCAGAATGCTTTTCGAGTTTTCCGCTTCTCAGCGGGATTTCAGCGGCACATATTCCCGGTTGGGCTGGATGCACTTGTAGGCCGGACGGATGATCTTGTCCGTATTGATGAGCTCTTCGATCCGGTGGGCACACCAGCCCACGATCCTGGCCACCGCAAAGATGGGCGTGAACAGCTCCTGAGGAATCCCCAGCATGCTGTACACAAAGCCGCTGTAGAAGTCCACGTTGGTACATACGCCCTTGTAGATCTTCCGCTTCCGGCAGATGACTTCCGGGGCCAGCTCCTCCACCATGGCATAGAGTTGGTATTCCTTTTGAAGTCCCTTTTCCGTTGCCAACTGCTCCACAAACTTTTTGAACACCACGGCCCGGGGATCCGACAGGGAATAGACCGCATGGCCCATGCCGTAAATCAGGCCCTGGTGGTCAAAGGCTTCGCCCCGAAGCAGCCGTTCCAGATAGTCCTCCACCGCCTCCCGGTCCGCAAGATCGGTAACCTGGTTTTTGAGATCGTCCATCATCTGGGCCACCTTGATATTGGCACCGCCGTGCTTAGGTCCCTTCAGGGAGCAAAGCGCTGCGGCAATGGTGGAATAGGTATCGGAACCGGCAGAGGTCACCACATGGGTGGTAAAGGCAGAGTTGTTGCCGCCGCCGTGATCCATATGTAGCGCCAGACACAGATCCAGCGTCTTGGCCTCCAGCTTTGTAAACTGCCGGTCCGGCCGGAGCATCATCAGAAGGTTTGCCGCCGTATTGAGATTCGGGTCCGGATTGTGGATGTAAAAGCTGCTGTCCTGCAAATAGTGGTTATAGGCATGGTAGCCATAGACCGCCAGCATGGGCATTGTACTAATCAGCATCAAGGACTGGCGCAGTACATTTTCCAGGGAATTATCCAAGGCTTGTGGATCGTAGGAGCTCAGGGTCAAAACACTGCGGGTCAGGGTATTCATCACGTCGCTGCTGGGAGCCTTCATGATGACGTCCCTGGTGAAATTCTGGGGCAGGGTCCGTCCCTGGGCCAAGGTGGTCTGGAACAGACGGAGTTCCTTCTCATCCGGCAGAT
>CBCTLT010000437.1:0-1719 GCA_965147785.1 uncultured Oscillospiraceae bacterium | reverse complement strand
ACGGTGGCTATGGCTATCATGTTTTCATAGGCTCTGGCCCGCAGCTGACTAAGCCGGTTGATCTCCATGGGGCAGGCGTTGGGTACCAGGATCACCTCGGCACCCTGCAGCATCAGGATTCGGGCACTTTCCGGGAATTCCCGGTCATAGCAGATCATGGCCCCGATTTGAACGGTATCCCGTCCGATGTCCAAAGGGGCTGTATAAAAGGTATCTCCAGGGGTCAGGCGTATTTCCTCCCCAAAGTCACAGGTATGAACCTTGGAATAGGTCAGCACCGGCCGGCCGTGGCGATCGATGAGGTACAGGGTGTTTCGGGGCAACGGCTCGAACTGCTCCAGCAGGGTGATGCCGATAGCCAGATTCAGCTCCTGTGCCAGGGCTTGGAAGGCTGCAATATAGTCGCTCTCCATGGGTACCGCCATGGATTTTAACAGAGCTATATCCTCTGGAATGCTGTAACCACAACTCCACATCTCCGGGAATAGGCATAGATCTGCTCCCATGGCTTTGGCCTGCCGGCAGGCGGCAATGCCCTTTTTCAGGTTGCCTTCGGTGCTGCCAGTGGGCAGCAGCTGCATCAGCGCGATTTGAAATGGCTGCATAGGATCCCCCTCTTTTCGTTTTTGATTATCATGAGTATACTGCATTTTATGAGGAATCGCAATGAAAAAAGCTTAGGTTTGCCGTATCTGTGGAACCATCCTGTGAAATGTGCCAGTTGAGGACAAACAGTGTCTATACGGGCAGGAGAAACCTTGCAAAATGAAAAATAATCTGATATAATAAATCGTCTTGAGAGGATGATGACCATGATTAAAAGTATGACGGGCTATGGCCGTGCTCAGGGAAGCTTTTCCGGCGGTGAAATCCTGGTAGAAATCAAATCCGTAAACAACCGGTATCTGGACTGTGGCGTGAAGCTGCCGCGGGTATACGCCTTTGCGGAGGAGGCTATCAAGGGACTGGTCCAGCGGACCATTTCCCGGGGCAAGGTGGATGTGTTCATCAATATCAGTTCCGCCGGAGCCCAGAATATTAAAATCTCCCTCAATACTCCGGTGGTGGAAGGGTATCTCAGCGCCCTGCGCCAGATTGCCCGGGATTATGAAGTAAAGGACGATATTTCTGTCAGCACCCTTTCCAGGTTTAACGACGTGTTTTTGGTGGAAAAACAGGAAGAGGATGAAGACGAGGTTCAGGAGGCACTGCTGTCTGTGACAGCGACGGCCCTGGAGGCCTTTGACCAGATGCGTACCGTGGAAGGCGAGGCACTGAAAAAGGACCTGCTGCAAAAGGCCGAGGAGATTCTGGAACTGGTGTCTCAGGTGGAGGAAAGAAGCCCTGTGACCCTGGCGGCATACCGGGAGCGGTTGCTGAACAAAATGCGGGAGGTGTTGGAGAACTCTGCTGTGGATGAGGCACGGGTGATCCAGGAGGCTGCCATCTACGCCGATAAGATCGCCGTGGATGAAGAGACCGTTCGGCTCCGTAGCCATATCGACCAGCTTAGAACCATGCTGGAGGAAGGCGGCGTCATCGGCCGGAAGCTGGATTTCTTGATGCAGGAGATGAACCGGGAGGCCAACACCATCGGCTCCAAGGGCAACGATGTGGAGCAGGCCCGCCATGTGGTGGACATTAAATCCCAGCTGGAAAAGATCCGGGAGCAGATCCAGAACATCGAATAGGAGCTGAACGTATGCATCTGATGAACAT
>CBCTLT010000436.1:0-1726 GCA_965147785.1 uncultured Oscillospiraceae bacterium | reverse complement strand
GAAATAGCGATAGCCCAGATCCGGAACGGCGTAGGTCCCAGGCGTCAGAAATTCTAGTCGATTTCTGGGATCCAGAATTACCCCGTGTATGCCATCTCCACGGGCCGTTTCCAGCAGACCCATAGCCGCCATGTGATGGTCCAGCCTACCGCCAGTGCAGCCTGTGAGAAGCAGTTCCGTAACGCCCTGTTCTTTTGCCCAATCATAGGCTGCCTCCAGATCCGTCACGTCTTTTTCCTCTGGCAGAACCACATTTCGCAGTCCGGGCTCTTCCCTGCCGCCAGAATCACCATCCCCCACATAGGCCGAAGGGGAAAAGCCTGCCATTCTTGCAAAGGTCAGGCCACCGTCGGCGGCGATCACCAGATCGGGCCACTGGGCGTAGGGCCGGAGAAAATCCCAGCTTTCACAGGGAGACGAACCAAATATCAGCCCTTTTTTCGCTCCCATGCCTTCTGCTCCTTTACTTTCTCATAAAGCCGCACATAGCTGGCGTGTCGGCTGGGATGGATTTTCCCTTCCGCCACCGCCTCCAGCACCGCGCAGCCCTTCTCCTTGATATGGGCGCAATCGTCAAACCGGCAGTTGCCCAAATAGGGGGCAAACTCCGGAAAGGCCAGGGCCAGGGTTTCCGGGGTCCCCAGATTCATCTGATCCGTGTCGAAGGCCGAAAATCCGGGGGTATCCATAATTCTTGTACCATCGGCCAAGGCAAACAGTTCCACATGCCGGGTGGTATGTCGGCCCCGGCCCAGCTGGTCACTGACCTCGCCGGTGGCCATCTCCGCCTCCGGATAAAGGGCGTTGAGTAGAGTGGATTTCCCCACGCCAGAATTGCCGGTAAAAGCCACCAGTTTCCCCCGCAGGGTCTGCCGAAGCGCTTCGATGTTTTGTCCAGTTTTGGCGCTGATCCGGAGCACCGTCATACCGGTATCCCTGTAGATAGCATATAACTCGTCAGCCGGATTCAGGTCGCACTTGTTGAGCACCAAAATCAGCTCCACCCGCTGCTCCGAAGCGATAGCAGCTACCCGGTCGATGAGAAAGGGCTCCGTCACCGGATTGCCCTGGGCCGCCAGCATCACCAATGCGTCCACATTGGCCACCGCCGGACGGACAAAGCTGTTTTTCCGGGGCAGGATCTCCTGAAGATAGCCATCGCTGCCGCTCATCTGCAATCGCACTTGATCCCCCACCAGCGGTGAAATGTGCTCCTTCCGAAACTTTCCTCGGGCACGACAACGGATTATCGTTCCGCCAGTATCCACGTCATAAAAGCCGCTCAGGGCCCGAATGATGGTCCCCTGCTGCATTCCTTGGGTCTCACTCATCCGGCGTTACAGGTTCCGTGCCGCTGACTGCGGGACTGGTCTCCGGGGAAGTCTCCGGCTCCTCGGAAACCTCCGGTGAGGGTTCTGCGGAAGGTGAAGGTGACGGAGAAGGCGGAGTATAACTGGGTTCTGGTTCCACCGTTGGCTCCTCTGTGGGTTCCTCAGAGGGAGACGGACTGGGTGACGGTTCCGGTTGGCCCAGGGAAACCTTAATGCTAACTGTGGTGCCTTCTGGCACCTCCGTACCAGTAGAAATACTCTGATAGAATACGATACCCTCGTCCTCGTCGTTTTCCACTTCTGTCACCTTGGCCACCAGATTATACTGCTCCAGCAGAGCCACCGCATCGGCTTCCTCCAGCCCCACCACATTGGGACCGGTGGTCGTGACAGTA
>CBCTLT010000435.1:0-1735 GCA_965147785.1 uncultured Oscillospiraceae bacterium | reverse complement strand
ATTATAGGAATTAGTTAGAATTTTGTCAATGGATTTTGTATATATTTTTACAAAATTCTCACTATTTCTTTGGGATTTCCGCAAAAGCACCGCTAAATTTAGGAGGGATTTTTATGTTATCCTGGCTATGGACAGGTATGGTCCTGATATCCATTCTCTGCGGTATCCTCTTTGGTACTGCCGGAGCTGTATCCAGTGCCGCCATGGAAGGTGCCACCACTGCCATAGAGCTCTCACTGGCGTTGGCCGGACCCATGTGCCTCTGGTGCGGCGTGGGCGAACTGATGCGCCGTAGTGGTTTGCGTGAAAATCTGTCCAAACTGCTCTCCCCGCTACTGGGACATCTTTTCCCTACACTCCGACACAAACCAGACGGTTTCTCCGCCCTCTGTGCCAACGTAACAGCCAATCTTCTGGGCCTGGGAAACGCAGCCACCCCTATGGGTATTGAGGCCTGTCGTGCCATGAACGACGGTACAGGCATCGCCACCAATGAGCAGTGCCGTCTAGTGGCCATGAATACCGCATCCATCCAGCTTTTGCCCACCACTGTAGCAGCCCTTCGGGCAGGGTTGGGCGCTTCCTCGCCATTGGATATTTTACCTTGCGTCCTGCTGACAAGCTTGTGCTCTGTAACCGTTGGACTTTTAATGTGCCGACTTCTGGAGAAATTTGTCCATGGCAGCTGAGCTATTGATTCCCGGCATTTTGGCGCTCACTGCATGCATTTCCCTGCATCGCAAGGAAAACGTATATTCCGCCATGACCGACGGTGCCGCCGATGGATTGCGGCTTCTGCTCACCATCATCCCTTCCCTCATCGTACTCCTGTGCGCAGTCAATATGCTGCGAGCCAGCGGTGCGCTGGACATCCTCTCCCGCTGGCTTTCTCCTTTTTGCCATGCCATTGGCCTGCCTCCGGAAACGCTGCCTCTAATGCTGGTCCGTCCCTTCAGCGGCAGCGCTGCTCTGGCGGTGGGAGCAGATCTCATGCGGGAATACGGCGTGGATTCTCTCATCGGCCGAACCGCAGCGGTGATGCTGGGCTCTACAGAAACCACCTTCTACACCATCAGCGTCTATTTTGGCGCCTGCGGTATTTCCCGGTCCCGGCACACCATCGCCGCTGCTCTATGCGCAGATCTGACCGGATTCCTCGCCGCGGCCCTGTTCACCCGTCTCATGTAGTACATGACTGCGCCTCCTATCAATAGCAAAACGGCGCGCTGCAAAACAAAGTTTGCAGCGCGTCTCAATTTAGTTAATCGGCTTCCGCACATCAATGGTAAAGGAATTAAGGCCCTGGATCTGATCCTCGATCTCAATCCCGTAACTGATCTCCAGTCTGCCACCCTCCGGCCCCAAATTGTTCTTCAGCCGCCGGGCCTTAATGCCAATGGTCAAGGCCCCAAAGCCCATGTCGTAGAGGGAAACATTCTTCTTTCCCGTCTCAAATACCATGCGGGATTGAACCGCACCGGTGCGGGTCAGTTCCACATGATCGTCCTTCACGGCAAAGGTGGTGGTGGTGCCTTCCATGCCAGTCATTTCCGACTCCTCATAACTGAGGTAAACCACGTCGCCCACCCGCTTCATGATGCCATCCGTGACAATCTGCACAGTCTGGGGTTCCTCCCCCAAAAACTTCTGCTTGCCTTCCACAGAAATTACAACAGACTCTTCCATAGATTCAGTACCTTTCAATATCAACTTGTTCCACCAGGTCATCCACGCT
>CBCTLT010000434.1:0-1781 GCA_965147785.1 uncultured Oscillospiraceae bacterium | reverse complement strand
GCCTTGGCCTTGTCCGGCAGTCCCACCAGCTCCAGCAGTTCCATGGCCCGCTTTCTGGCGTCCGCTTTTTTCACGCCGGAGAGCTCCATGGGGAAACAGACGTTTTTCAGACAGTTCCGCTGCATCAGCAGATTGAACCCCTGAAAAATCATGGTGATCTCCCGACGGGCCTCCCGCAGCTGCTGGTTGGACATTTCCCCCATATCCTTCCCGTCGATCAGAACCTGGCCGGAGGTGGGCCGCTCCAGCATATTGATACAGCGCACCAGGGTGCTTTTTCCCGCGCCGCTCATTCCGATGATACCGTAGATGTCCCCATCCTCCACCGTCAAGGAGATATCCTTCAGGGCCTCCACGGTTCCCTCCGCCGTTTCAAAGGATTTGTACAGGTTTTTTATCTCAATCATGGCGTGCTCCTTCTGTCTGATCTATTTCCGCAGCAAAACGCCGGTCCCGTCCAGGAGTCCGGCGTTCTGCAATTTTTTACTTTCCGTTCAGGGCGTCCAGGGTGGTCTGCTTGCCGCCGTAGAGGCCCATGGGCTCCACATGGATGGCAGCCACAGACACCAGCTTGGTGCCGTTCTGGTCGTTAAAGTCCTCCAGATAGGGCAGGTGCTGGAAGTAGTTGGCGTCCACCTCGCCGGTGTCCACCACAGTGTTGGGCACCACATAGTCGGTATATTCGATGATCTCCAGGGTCACGTCCTTCTCCGCCAGGATCTCCTGGGCAACCTTCAGGATCTCTGCATGGGGAGCAGGAGAAGCTGCCACGGTGATGGTCTGGCCGGCCAAAGCGGCATAGTCCACGGAATCGTCGAAGCCGGTGCCGGGATTATCCACAGTGCTGACCACAGCGCCGCTATAGGTCTCGGTGATGTAATCCGCCACCTGCTGGCTCTCCAGAGCCGCCTTCAGGGCCTTGATCTTATCAGTGCCCTCGTTGCCCTCCTTGCAGACCAGGATGTTGGAATAAGCAGAGGAGGAGCCCTCCATTTCCAGTGCCTCGGTCATGGGATCGATTCCCGCATCAATGGCGTAGTTGGAGTTGATGATGGCATAGTCCACATCCTGGCGGATGTTGGGGATCTGAGCCGCTTCCACTTCTTTAAACTCAATGTTGTTGGGATTCTCGGCAATATCGGCCACGGTAGCGGTAATGCCGGCGTCCTCTTTCAGGGTGATGTATCCCAGATCCTGGAGCAGCAGCAGGGCACGGGCCTCGTTGGTGGTATCGTTGGGTACGGCGATCAGCAGAGATTTGCTGCCGCAGCCGGACAGAGCCAGCAGGGCGGACAGCACCAGCGTCAGCGCCAAAAGCTTCGTTGCAAGTTTTTTCATGATATTTTACTCCTTTGTCAGATGATGTTGTAAATTGGAACCGTATTCAAACATGAAGTCCTCAGCGTCACATTCGCTGATCCCAAAAATACATCCGCAATAATCGTTCCATCAGAGGCATGACGATCTCCTTTCATAAAAAAGCGGGAAGCTCCAAAAGCCTCCCGCTTCATTTCACGCAACGTACTCTTATGCACAGGAAATGTCAGAAAGCATCTTGGAAAAACGGACGCGGCAAGGCATGCACATGGAGCACATGCGCATTTCCATCATGTTCATCATAGCCGCAGCGTTTCTCATGATGCCAATTCCCTTCTGATGTAATGAATTGATTTTAGCATCCGGTACCAGATTTGTCAATACGCTTCCGGGAAAACAGGAAAACTTTCGTGTAGGTTTGTCAAACATATTGGGCAGTGAACGCTAAGGGAGAAAGCCAGCCC
>CBCTLT010000433.1:0-1781 GCA_965147785.1 uncultured Oscillospiraceae bacterium | reverse complement strand
GTCTTTTTCTTCTCCGAGCGTTTCACCGTGGAGACCTGGAAGGGGGCGCTTTGAATGTCCTGCAGGATCTGATCCACCTCTTCCTCGCTGTGGAGTTCCCGCTTTTTCCCTTCCCCATGGTAGTGCGCAGTGAACTTTCCAGGTCCTTCTTGGCGTTGGAGATTGACGTCAATGCTCCAATACTCCTGGGGCTGGAAGGCACGGATCTCCTCCTCCCGGTCCACCACCATCCGGGTGGCCACCGACTGGACTCGTCCGGCAGACAGGCCCCGGCGAATCTTCTTCCATAGCAGGGGAGAAAGCTGGTAACCCACGATCCGGTCCAGAATCCGGCGAGCCTGCTGGGCGTCCACCAGATCCATGTCGATATTTCGGGGAGCCTGAATGCTGCTGTTGACCACATTTTTGGTAATCTCATTAAAGGTCACCCGATGGGTGGCCTCATCAGGCAGATCCAAAAGATATTTGAGATGCCAGGATATGGCCTCTCCTTCCCGGTCCGGGTCAGTGGCCAGATAGACCTGACTGCTCTTTTTCGCTGCAGCCTTCAGTTCAGAAATAATGCTCTCCTTGCCCTTCATGGGCACATACTGGGGTTCAAAATCCCCTTCTATATCCACGCCCAGTTTGCTCTTCGGCAGATCCCGCAGGTGTCCCATGCAGGCCTTTACCTGATAGTCCGGGCCCAAATACTTTCCAATGGTTTTTGCCTTTGCCGGCGACTCGACAATGACAAGATTCGTAGCTTTCGCCATCGTGTCTCCCCCGATGTCCAATTTACTTAATATGCAATGCAAACCGCTTTCCCGACAGCTGGGTCACAACCCCCTGCACCTCCAGCATGGTCAGTGTGGAGAGCGCTTTTGCCGCAGCCAGACCACTTTGAACAATCAGTTCATCCACATGCTGTGGTCCGTCTTTCAGACGTTCCATCAAAAGCTTTTCTTCATCGGTAAGGGTTTGCATGCTCCGCTGTAGGTCAATATAATTCCTCTTTTGCCCATTGTCAATTCCTTTTTCAGAATTTGGCTGCTCTTCCGTATCATATTCCTCGGATTTTTTGGGTTTCTCCCTACGCTGTCGTTCGCTCTGTTCTTCTTCCGAGCTATAAATATATGTGCGGTCCTGGGAGGAAAGCGACATGGAATTTCCTCCATCCCAGCGGTGAAGCTGGTCCGGAAATCGAGCCTGATAGCCCTGCAGCACATCCCAGCCGCAGGTGACCAGTTCCGCCCCCTCCTGGATCAGTTGGTTACTGCCTGCGCAGGACTCCAGTCCTACGTTACCCGGCACAGCAAACACATCCCGGCCTTGTTCCAGGGCAAATTCCGCAGTGATCAGGCTGCCGCTTCGTTTGGCCGCCTCCACCACCAGCACACCCAGGCTCAGTCCGCTCATAATACGATTGCGACGCGGAAAATTGGCCCCCAGAGGCGGCGTCCCCGGAATATACTCACTGAGAAGGCAGCCCCGTTGGATCACATCCTCATAAAGCCGTTTTGCCTCACTGGGATATACCACATCCAGTCCATTGCCCAGCACCGCCGCCACGGGACCACCGGCGCTGAGTGCACCCTCCAGCGTCAAAGAATCAATCCCTCGAGCCGCCCCAGAAATTACCGTAGCACCACAGGCCCCCAATTGATAGCCCAACCGTTTGGCTGTAGTAAGACCATAGGCGCTGGCTCTTCTGGATCCCACCACCGTAATGGCAGGTAGAACATCAAAGGGAAGTAATTCTCCTTTATAATAGAGCACAGGCGGCGGAAGCTCAATAGCCC
>CBCTLT010000432.1:0-1793 GCA_965147785.1 uncultured Oscillospiraceae bacterium | reverse complement strand
TACACCGGGGCGCAACTGACGGATGTATCCCAGTGAGACCCTGCTGCGAACAAAAAAACGGCTCCCCGTTTGGGGAGCCGGCGAGAAAGCAGATTAAGCGGCAGTGGCGGTGGGGATCAGGCTCAGCACCAGCGTCAGCACCATGAAAATGATGGCAACCCATTTGGTAGCCTTGGCCAGCTTGGCATCCCAAGTGGTGGCCTTGTTCTTGGACATGAAGCTGTCCGCAGCACCGGCAATGGCGCCGGAGAGGCCGGCATTCTTACCGGACTGCAGCAGAACTACGCAGGTGAGAAACAGGGCAGAGAGCACCTGAATAACGGTTAAAATAATCCGAAGCATAATATCCTCCATCTTGCCGCTTTACGGCATACGGCAGCCGAAATATCTACAAGAAAAACGCGCACGCGTCGCATTCGCACGATATATCCTATC
The DNA here is from genome assembly GCA_965147785.1 of uncultured Oscillospiraceae bacterium. Taxonomy (GTDB): domain Bacteria; phylum Bacillota; class Clostridia; order Oscillospirales; family Oscillospiraceae; genus HGM13006. The sequence goes on along the minus strand of CBCTLT010000432.1, from coordinate 1,358 downwards.
ATAATCCGCGGCACATTGCAAGGAAAATTTTAAGAAATTCCGGCGGCATCCGCCAGAATCCGGGAAACCTGGTCCTGATTCAAGGCGTGGATGGGGCGTATCGGCCCCGGTGTGCCGGAACTGGTGTCCAGGGAACGGTACAGATAGGCCACGGAGTGCCAGGCCCCCAGCTTATAGCCAAAGTCCGGCAGAATGCCTCCCTGGGAAAAGCCTAGGGCGCCATGGAACCCAATGCTGGGATCATTGGGATAGGTCACCACGGCGCAGACATTTTTCACCCCTTGCCGTTCCAGCAGGGAGAGCAGGGCCCTATAGAGCATGGTCCCAATATGGCGGCCCCGATGGGCCTGGGAGACATAGATGGAGGACTCCACCGTCCAGCTGTAGGCGGCCCGTTCGTGAAAGGGGTGGGCGTAGGCATAGCCCAACAGAACTCCCGATTCCTCCGCCACCAGATAGGGAAACTGGCTGGAAATCTCCGTGATCCGCCGGCAAAATTCCGTCTCCGATGGAACCTGCGTCTCAAAAGTGATGGAGGTTTCCTCCACATAGGGCCGGTAGATTTCCAGCAGAGCAGGAGCGTCCTCCGGCCGGGCAAACCGCAGAGCGATCACTTCTGCACCCAGTTGCCAGTGGCGGCACAGGTCAGATAGGCGTTGATGAACTTGTCCAGATCCCCGTCCATGACGCCGTTGACATTGGAGGTCTCACAGCCGGTACGGGTGTCCTTCACCAGGGTATAGGGCATGAACACATAGTTGCGGATCTGGCTGCCCCATTCGATCTTCTGCTGGACGCCCTTGATGTCGGAGATCTTGTCCAGATGTTCCCGCTCCTTGATCTCCACCAGCTTGGACCGGAGCATCTTCATACAGTTGTCCCGGTTCTGGAACTGGCTCCGCTCGGTCTGGCAGGACACCACGATCCCCGTGGGCTTGTGGATCAGACGGACGGCGGAAGAGGTTTTATTGATGTGCTGGCCGCCGGCACCGGAGGAACGATAGACCTGCATCTCGATGTCCTCGGGCCGAATCTCCACCTCGGTGTCGTCGTCGATCTCCGGGATCACCTCAAGGGCGGCAAAGGAGGTCTGACGCCGGGCGTTGGAATCAAAGGGGGAGACCCGAACCAGCCGGTGAACGCCGTTTTCTCCCTTAAGGAAGCCGTAGGCGTTTTCCCCTTCGATGAGAATATCCGCGCTCTTGAGGCCCGCTTCTTCACCCTCCAGATAGTCCATGATTTTGTAGGTGAAGCCGTGACGCTCCGCCCAACGGGTGTACATCCGGTAGAGCATCTGGCACCAGTCCTGGGCCTCGGTACCGCCGGCCCCGGAATGGAAGCTCATGAGCACGTTGTTC
>CBCTLT010000431.1:0-1808 GCA_965147785.1 uncultured Oscillospiraceae bacterium | reverse complement strand
CCGATTCCCGGATCATTTCCTTCTGCTCCCCGTCCCACATGGGATCGTCCAGCACCTCATCCAATACCCCCAGCGCCCGCAGTTCCCTGGCTCCCACATAGCCCAGAAAGGCGCAGTAGTCGCCGCAATGGGCCCTCCAGTATTCCTGCTGCCAGCCGCAGTAGCCGGGGGTGCGGTGGATAAGCTCGTCCAGCCGCTCCGGATCATCTACGCCATCGTCCACAGAGTAATCGTCGTGAAAGCTGCCGTCATATTTCTGGGCTGCTTTGCCGTCTGCGATACATTCCGGGCACAGATAGTCAATATCCTCCACCGAAAAGAAGGGGGCCGTATAGAAGAGGCGGGTAATTTTTCCGCAGCAGTCACAGACAACGCCCTCCCCGGACTCCTTAAAAGCCCCGGTATCCAAAGGATCCGGGTGATAGCGGAAGGCGGGCAGTCCCATCCGGGCCCATCGCTCCTTCTCCTGCTGCTTTTCCTTTGGCGTTTTTGGCATGGGAACAGCATAATGGTTGCCCCAACTTTCCGCATATTCCTTCAGTGTGCCCAGACGTTTGAGGACCTTCCGGTCTGAACGGTTCCCGATCCGTGAAAGCAGGTCGTAGGCGTCCTTCTTGAAGTCCAGAAGGACGTACACATCCACCAGAACCTCTTTTGCCTGCCTGTCTCCGGACTGCTCCAGTTCCTTTTTGAAACCATAGAGAGCGCGGACGCTGTCCGGGCCGCCGTCAGCTGCGGAAAACCGTTTTTTTAGTTCAATATATTTTTTCAAATATTCGTTCATTTGCACGTTCTCCCATCAATCCCACCGGAAATTATAGTCAGTGCCGCTTCGATCCGCTCCGGGAGATTCACTCCTCTAAGCGCTTCAGGTATGGAGCGGGAACCGTTTTTGTCAGCCATACTCCATTGGCGGACAGGTAAAAGAGCGATCCGTCCCTATGCATCTGCCCGGCATCCACCAGGTAGATCACAGGCTCCCCATGCCGGCGGCCCACCTTCTCCGCTGTTTCCACATCCGGTGAAAGATGGACATACAGGCGGCTTTGGGGGAGCAGTCCCTGGGCCTCGATGGAGGCGGAAAACCGCCGGGCAGTTCCATGGTACAGCGTCTCCGGCGGCTCGGCCACAGGAAGTTCCACATCCACCTGGACGGAGTGGCCCTGGCTGGCCCGGATCCGCGTCCGGTCTTCATTGAAAACATACCGCTGCTTGCTGTCGCTCCTCACGATCTCCTCCAGAATATCCTGGTCAATAAAATACTTCTTACTGATGCCTGCCAGCAGCGCATTTACATCCGCCCAGCCGTGGGCATCCAGCTGGATTCCGATGACCTCCGGCTTGTGCCGAAGGATCAAACTTATATATTTACTGATCCTTGTGAGATCAGGCGTCGTCTCTCTCATTCCGTGTCCTCCAGATCATTGGTCAGGCTGACTCCACCCGGATGACCGGCCTGTAAAAGTCATAATCTCCATTCAGTTCATTGTCCTCCTGCACTTCCGGCTTACAGTGGGGCGAACAGGGAAGGAAGCCCAGGAACGGCCCCAGACCGCCGCAGATACTGCACCCGCCGTCGCCGCCGCAGGTGGTGAATCCATCGGCCTGCACCACCTCCCGCATATAGGGGTCATAGGCAATGGACAGGCCGAAGAAGTTGGGTTCCTCCATATCGTAAGGCCTGTCCCCGTCCTCCTCCATATCTTCAAACCAGTGCAGACGCATGGAGTAGTCCAGCCCATCCCCCCAGGGAAACATTACCCAAGGATGCTGCCACCTGCTCAAGATCCTGGTTCTTCAATCCGTCC
>CBCTLT010000430.1:0-1818 GCA_965147785.1 uncultured Oscillospiraceae bacterium | reverse complement strand
CATCCAAAAGCCGCAAATACTGCATGAGTTTTGCAGTCATATCCAGGTCGAGTGCAACGGCCGGGGCATTTTTATCTGCCGGGCCAAAGTGTTTGCGTGCGCTCTCAATAATCAAGGCCCCACTTTCTGTATAGGGCGGCGGCACATGGCGCTGCACATGGTTTTCCCAGAAATACTGCTCCAAAAAGACCATCTCAGCCTCATACTCGAAATCACGCTTGACCTCCCGGATAATAACTTCCTCCTCGTTGTTACCATACAGGCAGCAAAAGAAACATCGGTCAAGATCCGTTACTGCCATATAATGACGCCCCTGAGATTCATAGTAGACTGGAACAGTCTCCTTCCCATTCATCCACCAGTTATCTCTGGCATTATAGTTTGTGGTCTTGATCTCAAGGATCGCTGTGGTGCCATCCGGCAGTTCCACAAAGTAGTCCACATCAGCCAGCATCCAAGGATACTGTGGGTGCTGGAACATCTTTTTGATTTGGTAGACCCGATATCCGGTTTTCCGCTCGAATATCTTTGCTACCAGAGGCTCCAGCAAATGCCCCATTTCCATGGCAACCCAGTTGCCCTCATCATCTTCCACTGACGCTATGTTCAGTTTGTCGTAGTACAGATCCCTGGCTGTCCGGAATGGAGAAGTGCCAAAGATTGCTGATACATCGCTGCCGCCGATTCCACGGCGCCGGTAATCCAGCCATTCTTCTTCTGAAAGATCTGCCGTTTCTACCAGCACCAGCGGTTCATGCCGCTTTCGTTCAGCACTATTGCTGCCAGACATATCAAATCCCCCTTCGTGATCTTCGGGGCAAAATAACTGCCCTCGCCATTGGTGCAACATTTTGGGGCCGGAGCGAAGATACTGCCTGTCTCTTCATCTTCCAGTCCGTGGAGTGTGCCGGCTTGACCCGCCGACCATTCTGCTTTCTTTTCTGCTTCACATTCATGTACATGACCTGCCTTTCTCAGTTTTGATTTATCCTTAAAGCCCTTTCAGGCTTACAGGCAATAAAAAAGCGAGAATGACAGACGGCATAAAGCCTGGCGTCCATAGTTGCCTATGAACCGATGTCATTCTCGCAATGGTGGGTAAATCCCGTAAAATAAAAAAAGCCAGCAATATACCGGCCTGAAAAGGCGCAGTGATACTACTGACACAAGTACAAAATTAACAGCGTGTGCAATGCAGTCATTACTCCGCAACACAAGCCCTAAAGCCTGTGTACCCTGACGGGCAACGCACAAAAATCAATTACATTGCAATTCTAACACAATATATAGTGCTTGTCAATTCAAACATTCTATATATTGATTTTGGATTTTCTTTAAATTTTCTTTCCTCTTTGCAGAAGTTCTTTCTTCCCCGCCTATTTATAGGATGTATCGGATCATTTGGTAATACCGGATGATCCCTACGCTCTTTTAGTACCTTGACAAGTTCATAACCTCTATGGGGAGTTATACAGGAATTCTGGACAGTGTGCGATGACCACAGAAGCGCGCCCATAATCGAAGTGCTGCACAGCAGCAGCCTGAAATACACGGCAGAACCGTTCTGGCGTAGGAAATGGCCCCATTAGAGTTCTTTTGTTATTTCAATACTTCCTGACCTCAAGACCGTTTTCATTGTTTTTGTTGAAAACCTTCTTCTACAAATCGTAAGGGATCATTGTAATCGAAAAAAGGAGGACGATTATGGAGAAAAGAAAACCGAATGACCTACCGCCGGAGCAGTGCTTGGCTGTTGATACCGATACCCTTTGCAAACTGTTGTGCTGTGGAAGGCACACTGCAGTACAGATTGGGGAT
>CBCTLT010000429.1:0-1818 GCA_965147785.1 uncultured Oscillospiraceae bacterium | reverse complement strand
GTATCGGCCCCACGCCCATCTCGCTGGACAACACGGTGATCGATGTCAACGGCTTCCCGGTTATGATGATGAGTATGGAACGGAAAGGTTCCGTCACGCTGAAAAATGGCTGCCTCCTCACCGGCCGCCGATACGGCATGCATTTGACCAGTGACGACGGCGGTACCGTGCTGATCCAGGACTCTGCCATTCGGACAGACAAGGCTGCCATCGTGGCAAAAAACTCCAACACCAGTATCACCCTGAAAAACGCCCAAGTGGAAGCCGGAAACGGCGTAATCTTGCAGATGATGGACACTGATGATCCCGGGCTGGCCGGCGAATTTATCGATGTAAGTATGTATGCCAGCATGGAGGACGAGCGGATTCCGGACCGGGATCTGACTACAGCAGACCCCATGACGGATCTGTTTATCACCATCCAGGACTCCGACCTGTCAGGCAACCTGTATAACTCTTCCACCAATCTGCCCAGACTGGCCAGTAAGGAAACGCCAGCAGGGATTCCCAAACGGCCGGGAATTGTACCGCCCGGCCGACTGGCAGGCTCCATCCCCAGCGGTGACGGTCCTGCTATGCCTCCTCCGCCTCCCAATGTGGACAGCATGAAGGGGCCGGGTGACGGTCCCGTGATGATGCCCAAGCGTGGCGCACCAGGCCCCAAAAATCTTCAGGTGGTTCTGGACACATCTTCCCTCGAAGGTGCCATCAGTGCAGCCCGGCAGCGTTATCGGGACGGTATCGCCTACATTGACGAGACGACCCGTGAAGAACTCTGCAACGTCACCCAGACACCGGCCCCACCCATCAACAACGGTGTGATCGTGGAGCTGAAAAACGGTGCGGCATGGATCGTCACAGGCACCGCGTACCTGACCAAACTGGTCATTGGAGACGGCTGCACCGTGACAGGCACACTCACAGTAAACGGCAGCCTGACCGCTGCAGTTCCTGGCGTTTATACAGGCATGATCCAACTGACAGAGAAATAGTCCCGCAAAGCACTGCGTATCGTGAAATAATTAGAAAGCAGGTAACCAGCAGGGCCCCCTGATGCGGAAAACACCGCATTCAGGGGGCCTATGGATCGTGTATTCTATGGGTTTATGCTGCGCAGGCTCGGGAATATCCATTCCACAGCATTATTATTTTTCTTCGCGTCCGGAATCAATAATTCTCTTTGCGAACCTCGAAATAACTCTGGGGATGCTTGCAGACCGGGCAAACCTCCGGTGCCTTGGTACCAACCACCACATGACCGCAATTCCGGCACTCCCAGATGGTCACGCCGCTTTTCTCAAAGACCGTTCTGGTCTCCACATTTTTCAGCAGCGCACGGTAACGCTCCTCGTGCATTTTTTCAATGGCGGCCACGCCCCGGAACTGCTCCGCCAACTCATGGAAGCCCTCCTCGTCGGCCTCCTTTGCCATGCGGTCATACATATCGGTCCACTCGGCATTCTCCCCTTCGGCAGCATGCAGCAGGTTTTCCGCAGTATCGCCCAGTTCTCCCAAAGCCTTGAACCAAAGCTTGGCATGCTCTTTCTCGTTTTCCGCGGTCTGCAGGAACAGCGCGGCGATCTGTTCATAGCCGGCCTTCTTTGCCACAGAGGCAAAGTAGGTATATTTATTCCTGGCCTGGGACTCTCCCGCAAAGGCCTCCCACAGATTCTGCTCAGTCTTGGTGCCAGCGTAGGGGTTCTTGGCAGGGGCATCTTCCATTCTCACAAACTTGTCCGCCCCCTGTTTACAGACGGGGCATTTGAAATCCGGAGTCATGGGCCCCTCGTGAATATAGCCGCAGACGGTGCATTTCCA
>CBCTLT010000428.1:0-1827 GCA_965147785.1 uncultured Oscillospiraceae bacterium | reverse complement strand
ACCATTTGTCTACCCGGGCCCTGAATGATCTGGTGGAGCAGCTGGAGAATGTGGATTTTTCCATCAATATTGTCTCCAAGTCTGGCTCTACCATGGAAACTGCCGTGGCAGCCCGGATGTTCCGCTGGCTGCTCAACCGGAAATACGGGGCGGAGAAGGCCAAGCAGCGCATTTATGTGACCACAGATCCCCATAAGGGCAAGCTGCGTACCCTCACCACCGAGGAAGGGTACACCAACTTCCCCATTCCGGCCAATGTGGGGGGCCGTTACAGCGTCTTCACCGCCTGCGGGCTGCTGCCCATGGCGGTGGCAGGGATCGATATCCGTTCTCTGATGGCCGGAGCCCGGCAGGCAGAGGCGGAGCTGGATGTGCGCAGCATGGAAAACCCGGCTTGGCTCTACGCCGCAGCCCGGAATATGCTCTATGAAAACGGCAAGAAGATTGAGCTCTTGTGCAGTTATGAGCCGGATTTTGAGTATGTGGGCCGCTGGTGGCAGCAGCTCTTCGGTGAAAGCGAAGGCAAAGACGGCAAGGGAATCTTCCCCGCCTGCGCCCAGTTTACCACGGATCTTCATTCCATGGGGCAGTTGATCCAGCAGGGGGAGCGAAATCTCTTTGAGACAGTGGTGCGGTTTGCGCCCACGGCCCGGGAATTGACGGTGGAAATTGACTGGAAGAACCTGGACGACCTAAACTATCTGGCGGGAAAGACGGTCAGCTATGTGGAGGAAAACGCCTATGAAGGCGTGCTTCAGGCCCATGTGGATGGCGGTGTTCCTGTGATCGTCCTTCGTATGGGCGATATGAACGCCCGGACGCTGGGCTATCTGATGTATTTCTTCCAGCTCTCCTGCGGCCTTAGCGCCTATGTGCTGGGCGTCAATCCCTTCAATCAGCCCGGGGTGGAGGCCTACAAGAAAAATATGATGACCAATCTAGGCAGATGAGGGCAGAATTGGTAAACCCGGCAGGGAATTTCGTATTTCTATCTAGTAAAATTCACAAAAATGGTTGAAAAATACGCGCAAAAATGTTACTATATTTCCACAGTCGGTTCCGGCCGACAAAACGAAAGGGGTAATCATCTATGGTCAAGGTTATTATGGGCGTCAAAGGCTCCGGTAAAACCAAACAGATGGTTGAAACCATCAACGCAGCAGTTGAAAATGAGGCGGGCCATGTTGTCTGCATCGAAAAGGGCAGCAAGCTCGTTTATGACATAAAGTCCAGCGTCCGTCTTGTGGAGGCGAGCGACTATCCCATTGGCGGGTATAACTACCTAAAAGGGTTTGTCAGCGGTCTGCATGCCGGCGATTATGATATTACACACATTTTCATTGACAGTCTGTATAAGATCTCTGTCTGCGACGATACCCAGCAGACCGAGGCGTTCCTCCAGTGGTGCGATGATTTTGGCAAGGCCAACAAAATCGACTTTACCATTTCCATCTCCGCGGATATCGCTACGGCCACTGAGGGGATCAAAAAGTTTTTCTAATCCCAATGCCGCCCGGTCCCTTGGCCGGGCGGTATTTGCCATCACAAAAAGGTAAAATTTTCAAGTTATACGGAGGAGAACGCTGTGCTGCGTGATATGTTTACGCCGGAGCGGGAGATCCCCGCGGGGATGGGGTTTTCTTTGTTTGGCCCTGCGCACCTGGCGGTCCTGGCATTGCTGGGGCTCTTGAGCGCTTTGGTGATCTTGTGGGGATGCCGCATGAGGCCGGATCACCGTGCCCGGCTGCTCCGGGGAATGGCAGTGTCCATGGTGATTATGGAGATCTGCATCGACCTGATCCTGGGGATCACTGGGGCCTTTTCGGT
>CBCTLT010000427.1:0-1829 GCA_965147785.1 uncultured Oscillospiraceae bacterium | reverse complement strand
AGTGCATTCGTACCGGCGACATCGAGAACATCGGCAAGACGGCTCGCCATGGCACCTATTTTGAGATGCTGGGCAACTTCTCCTTCGGCGACTATTTCAAGCATGAGGCCATCGCCTGGAGTTGGGAGTTCCTGACTTCTCCCCAGTGGGTGGGCATCGACCCGGACCGGCTCTATCCCTCCATCTATCAGGATGACGATGAGGCCTTCGAGATCTGGAACAAGGAGATCGGTATTCCTGCGGAGCGGATCTTCCGGTTTGGCAAGGAGGACAACTTCTGGGAGCATGGCTCTGGTCCCTGCGGTCCCTGCTCTGAAATCTACTATGATCGGGGCGAACAGTATGGCTGCGGAAAGCCGGACTGCACCGTGGGCTGTGACTGCGACCGATATATCGAGGTCTGGAACAACGTATTTTCCCAGTTCAACAACGACGGCAACGGCAACTATACCGAGCTGATCCAGAAAAATATTGATACCGGTATGGGCCTGGAGCGTTTGGCGGTGGTATGTCAGGATGTGGACAGCCTCTTTGACGTGGACACGGTGATGAACATCACCAACCGGGTCACGGAGCTCACCGGCGCTTCCTATGGCCAGAGCTACAAGATGGACGTATCCCTCCGGATCATCACCGACCATATCCGCGCTTCTGTTATGATGATCTGCGACGGCGGGCTATGTGCTCCGCCGGCTGCTGCGCCGGGCTGCTCGTCATGGCAAGCTGCTGGGTGTTCAGGGAGGCTTCCTCTATAAGGTGGTGCCCACTGTGGTTCATGAGAACCAGGGGGCCTATCCGGATCTGGTGGAACGGGAGGCCTATATCACCAAGGTCATCCGGGTGGAAGAGGAGAACTTTGACAAGACCATTGACGCCGGTCTGCGGATCTATAACTCCATGATCGCCGAGCACAAGGCCCGGGGAGAGAATGTGTTCTCCGGTGCGGACGCCTTTAAGCTCTACGACACCTATGGCTTCCCCATTGACCTGACCATAGAAATGGCCCAGGACGAAGGCATGAAAGTGGATGAAGAGGGCTTCCGGACCCTGATGGAGGAACAGCGGGTTCGTGCTCGGAAGGCCCGGGAGGCTTTGGGCGATCTGGCCTGGGCTGGTATTGACCTGGGGCTGGATGGAACGCCAACCCAATTTACCGGCTACGAGAGCCTGACCGGTACAGGAAAGATCCTGGCCATTGTCACGGACGGAGAGCTCTGCTCCTCCATTCGGGAAGGGGAAGAGGGCATTCTGGTGCTGGATCAGACGCCCTTCTATGCGGAGATGGGCGGCCAGTCCCCGGATCATGGCACCATCACCCTGGACGATGCCGTGTTTGAGGTCACCAATGTCCAGAAGGACAAGGCGGAAAAATACCTCCACTATGGCCGTCTGACCTCCGGCAAGCTGGAGGTGGAGGATGTGGTCTCTACGGCAGTGGATGGCGAATATCGCAAGGCCATTGCCCGGGCCCATTCCGCCACCCATCTGCTCCAGGCTGCCCTGCAGAAGGTGCTGGGCGATCACGTCCACCAGGCTGGCTCCCTCAACAGCCCCGATCATATTCGTTTCGACTTCACCCACTTCTCCGCCATCACCGAGGAGGAGCTGAAGCAGATCACCGAGTTTGTCAACGACGCGATCCTGGAGGGCTATCCGGTGAACATCAAGATAATGCCGCTGGAAGAAGCCCGGCAGGAGGGGGCTATGGCCCTGTTTGGTGAGAAGTATGGCGATGAGGTCCGGGTGGTTTCCATGGGCGACGTGTCCAAGGAGCTGTGCGGCGGCACCCATCTCACCAATACTGCCCAGATCGGTTCCTTCTGCATCAT
>CBCTLT010000426.1:0-1834 GCA_965147785.1 uncultured Oscillospiraceae bacterium | reverse complement strand
TACCATCAATCATAACCTGGTTGTCGAGAACCTTCTCGATCTGAGAAGCCGTCACCGCCACATTCTTGAGCATTCCAAAGATATCGGAAAACTGGAGGCGGATGAATTTGACGTTCTCTTCTTCCACCATACGAATAATATCGTCTCTGGTATACTTGGGCATACGAATTACCTCCTTATCAGCTGCGGTTCCGATCTCTTTGACCATCCCCGATTGCACTTATTATAGCCGAACATTCGGATACTGTCAACAGCAAAATGATGCATAAATTATTTTTCTTGCATCATTTTATAGTATTTAATAAAAATTTAGAGATATTATCGCGTCATCTGCAACAATATCTCTAAATATTTCATTTTGCCTGATTCTCGCAGTTGACGCATACCGGATACTCTCCGGTAAAGCACCCTTTGCAAAAACTGCCTGTGATCTTGGGTACAAGAAGATGCAGACTATTCACATCCAGATAGGCCAAAGAATCTGCGCCAATATGGCGGCGAATACCGTCCAGATCCATATTGCAGGCGATCAAATGCTCCTTATCCGGTACATCTGTACCGAAGTAACAAGGCGAAATGAATGGCGGTGCGGAAATGCGCACATGGACCTCCTTTGCGCCTGCTTCCCGCAAAAGGTTGGTAATCAGGTTGGAGGTAGTGCCTCGGACAATGGAATCATCAATCATCACCACCCGCTTGCCGTTGATCTGGCTGCGCATGGGTGACAGCTTCAACTTGACTGCGGTCTCTCGTGAGGACTGTTCCGGCTTGATAAAGGTTCTACCAATATACCGGTTTTTCAAAAACCCTTCTGCCACCGGAATTCCGGATTCCTGTGCATAACCAAGCGCCGCGTCCAAACCAGAATCCGGTACGCCAATGACTACATCCGCATCCACAGGACTCTGCCTTGCCAGTAGCCGTCCCGCCTCTAACCGGGATTCATGGACCCCTTGACCGCCAATGACGCTATCAGGCCGCGCAAAATAGATATATTCAAAAATGCAGATATTGCTCTTTTCGGAGCAGTTTTCCCGAATGGAGCGAAGTTCCCCATCCTCAATGACAACGACCTCCCCTGGCTCCACATCCCGCAGGAAATGCGCCCCTACACCATCCAAGGCGCAGGTTTCAGAGGCAAAGACCCAAGCGTCTCCACGACGTCCGATACAAAGTGGTCGGAAGCCCCAGGGATCCCGAGCTGCGATCAGCTTTCTGCCGCTCATGACGATCAAGCTGTAGGCCCCTACCAGCTTTTTCATAACGCCCACTACGGCATCCTCGATGGACCCGCAGCTCAGACGCTGCCGGGCAATGCCATAGGCAATGACCTCCGTATCAGCAGTGGTCTGGAAAATGGATCCCGTCAATTCGAACTGATATTTCAGTTCTGCGGCGTTCACCAAATTTCCGTTGTGGACCAGGGCCAGATTATTTTTGATATAACTGAGGGTCAGCGGCTGGGCATTTTCTCGTTTGGAGCCGCCTGCGGTGGAGTAGCGCACATGGCCCACCGCCATGGTCCCCCCCAACTCATCCAGCTTTTCCTCGGAAAACACATCTCCCACCATGCCCATATCTTTATAGCAGGTGATGTCTCGGTCATTGTTGGCCGCAATACCGCAGGACTCCTGCCCACGGTGCTGCAGTGCGTAGAGGCCATAGTAGGTATCTCTGGCGCAATCCCCTGCCGGATTGTAAATGCCAAACACACCGCATTCCTCGTGGACGCCCCAAAAGTCTTCAAAGTCAAAACAGCCCATCAAACATCCTCCCGAATGACTTCCATTTACCCGACCATGCTCCAACATATATTTCACCCGGTGCGTGATCA
>CBCTLT010000425.1:0-1835 GCA_965147785.1 uncultured Oscillospiraceae bacterium | reverse complement strand
TGCTGGGCGCCGATGAGTTCGGTTTCGGCACCACGGCCCTCATCGCCATGGGCTGCATTATGATGCGGGTGTGCAATAAGGACACCTGTCCCGTAGGTATTGCCACCCAAAATCCGGAACTGCGGAAGCGGTTCTGCGGCAAGCCGGAGTATATCGTCAACTTTATGAAGTTCGTGGCTCAGGAGCTGCGGGAGATCATGGCCCGGCTGGGCATCCGCACCGTGGCGGAACTGGTGGGCCGTAGCGACTTCCTGGATGTGCGGAAGGATCTGGAGGGCAGCCGCGCCAGCCTGCTGGATCTCCATCAGATTCTCGACAATCCCTATGTGGAGGATCGGAAGGACGCCATGTACAATCCCACCGACGCCTACGACTTCCAGCTCGATAAGACCCTGGATATGAAGGTGCTGCTGAAGGAGTTTAAGAAGAATCTCAAGACCGGCGAGAAGAAGCAGGTTAACCTGAAGGTCTCCAGCACGGACCGGGCCCTGGGCACCATCCTGGGCAGCGAAATCACCAAGCATTTTGGGGAGGAACTGCCGGAGGATACTTTTGTGGTCAACTGTACCGGCGGCGGTGGACAGAGCTTCGGTGCGTTTATTCCGAAGGGACTTACTCTGCGGTTGGAGGGCGACAGCAACGACTATTTCGGTAAGGGGCTCTCCGGCGGCAAGTTGATCCTCTATCCCCCAAAGAAAAGTACCTTCCAGGCCGATGAAAACGTGATTGTAGGCAACGTGGCCCTCTATGGCGCCACCTCTGGCAAGGCCTATATTGCAGGCGTGGCCGGCGAGCGGTTTGCGGTCCGGAATTCCGGCGCCTATGCCGTGGTGGAAGGTGTGGGCGATCACGGCTGCGAATACATGACCGGCGGCCGGGTGGCGGTACTGGGTACCACCGGCAAGAACTTTGCGGCGGGTATGTCCGGCGGTATCGCCTATGTCCTGGACGAGGAAAGCGACCTCTATCTCCGGGCCAACAAGGGCATTGTGGCCCTGGAGGCGGTCACCAGCAAGGCCGACGTTATGGAACTCAAGGGAATGATTGAGGCCCATGTGGAGGCCACCGGCAGTGTCAAGGGCAAGAAGATTTTGGAGCATTTCTCCGATTATCTGCCCAAGTTTAAGAAGGTCATCCCCAACGACTACAAGAAGATGCAAAACATGATCGTGCGCATGGAGGAAAAGGGCTTTAACAATGAGGAAGCCCAGATCGAAGCCTTCTATGCGGCCACCAAGAGCAACTGAGGAGGGAAACACAGATGGGAAAGCCTACAGGTTTTTTAGACTACGCGCGACAGGAGTGCCAGGTGGTTCCCCCTGCGGAGAGAATCCAGAACTGGAATGAGTTTAAGCCGCTGATTTCCAAAGAGGAGCAGCAGCGGCAGGCAGCCCGTTGTATGGACTGCGGCGTGCCCTTCTGCCAGGCGGGCATGATGTTTGGGAATGCCGTATCCGGCTGTCCGCTCCACAATCTGATTCCCGAGTGGAACGATTTGATCTACGAGGGAAACTGGGAGCAGGCTTATTACCGGTTGCGAATCACCAACAATTTCCCCGAATTTACCGGCCGGGTCTGCCCTTCACCCTGCGAGAAGGCCTGTTCCTGCAATATCCACGGGGAGGCGGTGACCTGCCACAACAATGAGCTGGCCATCATTGAGAACGCATTCAACAAGGGGCTGGTGCGGCCTCGAATTCCCAAGGTTCGCACTGGCAAGCGGATTGCGGTGATCGGCTCCGGTCCTGCAGGGCTGGCTGCGGCGGATCAGCTCAACCGCCGGGGGCATACCGTCACCGTCTATGAACGGTTCGACCGGCCCGGTGGCCTGCTGA
>CBCTLT010000424.1:0-1838 GCA_965147785.1 uncultured Oscillospiraceae bacterium | reverse complement strand
GCAGCGGAGACTGGGAGCGGCTGGTCCGGGGCGTGATCCAGGAGTTCGAGGAAAATAACAGCGGCGTGGATCTGTTTCACTTCGACTCTGACGAGGATGTGTTCTGCGTGTACTCCCAATACATCGACGATTTGATGCTGCTGTCCAAAATGATCCGGGCGGCCTGTGACAATGAAAAAACGATGGGGATGTATCTGAACATGAGCGAGGTTGCGAAAGCATGAAAGATTTGACCACTCAAACAGGGATTATAGTAAAATGCAGTAAAACGGCCATTGAATTTTTCCAAAATGCTCAATCAGTGGATTTCTTCTCTGCACTGGAGATTCCGAAGGAATTCCAAGACATAGCGGTTGAGTTTTATGATTTGATTCTGGAAAACGACCATCCTACAGCTTTGCTGGGCTGTCGCGGCAATTATGATATTGCGGTACAGATAGATGAGGTAACCGGCACCATGACGGGGTGGCATTGGTTCAAATGAGGGAAATGGAATGATGGAGTACATCAAGCTTTTTTGGGAGGACGCACCGGAGGGAGAACCGTCGGTGATCCTCTATGAAGTGGATACAGAAAATGAGCGGCTGGCCCTCCACTCCATTGACATCTTTGCAGATGGCCGCACCCGCAATATCCCTGACCTTTACGACGGCGCCATCGAGATCACGCCGATCCCCACCGTGGAGGAATTGAACGCCCATGTCTGGGGTGAGGAGTTCCACGCCTGCGTCATAGAGCAGGCGGAATTTGAGGCCGCCTGGGAAAGCCACACCTATGATGGAGCGTTAAAGTAGCCAGGAGGAGACACTATGAACAAACCTATAAAAGCCAAAAATCTGCCGTTGTTCTCCATCATTGACCTGGACCAGCTGCGCCGGGAAAAACATCTGGAGGGCACAGAAGTGACAGACTTTTTCACGGCAAGGGATGGAAAAGTCTATCTTCTCATGGAACAGCCGTCCGAAACACAGGGTAAGGACTGGCTCAGCACTCCTTCCACCTATACCGCAGTGGAAATCCAGCTGGATTGGGCGGAACAGCGGGTGCTGGAAACGACGCTGTTTCCTCTTGGCCTCTTGAAGTTCCAGTTCCATTATTTGCGGCCCGCAGGTGATCACTTCCTCCTGCTGGGGGCAAGATGCGCCTATCGGGAAAACGGCCCCGACCAGAACGCCTGGATCGTCAGCCGGGACGGAGCTGTGCTGTCCCGTTTCTGCCTGGGGGATGGCATTCAAGACTGTGTGGTAAAAAAAGATGGCACCATCATTACCAGCTACTTTGACGAAGGTGTATTTGGTAATTACGGTTGGGATGAACCTCTGGGTGCTTGCGGCCTGATTGCATGGACATCGGAGGGAACTCCTCTCTGGAAGAATGAGAACTATTCCATCTATGACTGCTACGCCATCAGCCTGGACGAAGAAGAAAACCTGTGGTTTTATTATTACGATGAATTCCGGCTGGTGCGGACGAACTTCAAAGAGGACTTTGTATTTGAACTGCCAATCGAAGGAAGCGGAGCTTTTTCTGTTGCCCCGTCCGGCAATACCTTCCTGTTTCAAGGCGGATACCAGCAACGGGATAAATTCTACTTCCTTACCGCTCATGGTGATCACCTTGGGAAAAAACAGGAGGCTATTCCCACCTGTGACGGAAACAAGGTCGCTGTGGAGCAGTGCAGCCTGCTTCGCAGCCGGATGTTGTTCCTTGGAAAAGATGGTGTGCTCTATGGAGGTATTTGGGGGAGCGATGGCCAATGAAACAGTCTGATATTTATACCGAGGCTCTGACCTGTCTGCGCTCCATCCTTCTGGCAGACCATCCAGAGTTCCAAAACT
>CBCTLT010000423.1:0-1845 GCA_965147785.1 uncultured Oscillospiraceae bacterium | reverse complement strand
GGGAGCGCACCGACGCCCTGGATTCCCTGGGTAACACCACCGCCGCTACCGGCAAGGGCTTTGCCATTGGCTCCGCTTCCCTGACCGCTCTGGCGCTGCTGGTTTCCTATGTGGACATCGTCCAGAACAAGACCGCTGAAGTCCTGGACTTCTCTCTGACCAGCCCCACCATTCTGGTTGGCCTGTTCGTGGGCGCTATGCTGACCTTTGTGTTCTCTGCCTTCACCATGAGCGCTGTACAGACCGCTGCTCAGTCCATCGTGGTCGAAGTACGCCGTCAGTTTAAGGAAATCCCCGGCATTATGGAATATAAGGCCAAGCCTGACTATCAGGCCTGTGTGGGTATGTGCACCAAGGGTGCGCTCCACGAAATGGTCGTTCCTGCGCTGCTGGCGATCATTGTTCCCATTGCCACCGGCCTGATCCTCGGACCCACAGGCGTTGTAGGCCTGCTGGGAGGCGTGTCCGTCACCGGCTTCGCCATGGCTGTGTTTATGTCCAACGCCGGCGGCGCTTGGGACAACGCTAAGAAGTATATCGAGCGGGGCAACCACGGCGGCAAGGGCAGCGAGCAGCATAAGGCCGCTGTCGTGGGCGATACCGTGGGCGATCCCTTCAAGGATACCTCCGGTCCTTCTCTGAACATCCTCATCAAGCTGGTCTCCACGGTTTCCATCGTGTTCTCCGGCCTGATCGTGGCCTTCAACCTGATTGGCCTGCTGTAATGGAATTTAAAAATGGGCTGCCTTGCGGGCAGCCCATTTTTTATGTCAAATCCACATAGACCTTGGAAACATAGCCGTCGCGGCCCTGATACTCCACTGCGTACCATTCTCCATTATCCCCAAGCACATTGATGGTGGCTCCGTTGGGAATAGATGCAATGACCTTTCCATCCAAGCTGGGGCTCTCCCGAAGATTCAGTGTCCCCGATGTCAGCCTGACAATGCCTTTTCGTGGGAAATTCGCCCCAGGCTCGCGGAAGGGAATCCCGAAATACTCCGTCAGAGCCAGCACAATGGTTCTGGCGATCAGATCCAGATTGGAGGTAATCCAGTTGGCATCCTCCAGGTTGTCGTGATAGGCCAGCTCAATAAACACCGAGGGAGCTTTGGTCTGCCGCACCTCTCCGATAGCCGTGGTTCCCAACGCTCGGACCAGATTGGGATCCGGATAAATGGTTTTCAGGGTGTCCGCAATCAGATTGGCCGCCCGTTTCCCCTCCACACTGGAGGGATAATAGTAGATGTCGCTGCCCTGGACCTGCCCATAAATACTCTCTGGGGCACCATTGGAATGCAGCGCCAAATGCAGGTCATAGTTTCCCGCATTGCTCTGCCGGATGGACTGAGAGGCGGACCCTGTGGGTGAATTGCGGGTGAACTGAATTCCGGAGGCCGTCAGATAGGGCTCCATGGCATCCGCCAGCCGGTTCATCCAATATTCCTCAGAGTTGCCCGTCACATAGAGATTTCCCTCCTGGGTGGAGGGACTTAAAAAGATACTTGGCATAGACTGCTCCTTTCCTATTGCTCTGCTCTATCCTATGCGTGTCCCCGCGCCGGTGCCACTGAATAATTCGCATTTTTTTGCAGATACTTCATAGAAGCGGCGGGAGAACGGCAAAACTTTATGCAAATAGCCTCTTGACCCACCTGTGCTTTACCTGTATAATGTATAAAAATTGATATTCCAAAAGGCTATGATGGGAAAAAGTAGTGGTATTCCCCGCCGTACAGAGAGCCGGAACAGCTGAAAACCGGTCGGCGCATATCATGAACGAACATCCCGGAGCCGCAGCTCGAACCCGGATTCCCGGCAGTAGGGTGCGCCGCGGTCAGCGCG
>CBCTLT010000422.1:0-1846 GCA_965147785.1 uncultured Oscillospiraceae bacterium | reverse complement strand
ATCTGAAAAAGAATTATCACAACCTCAACGTAGAATTTGATCTCTGGAAGGGCGAAAGTGACGCAGAACCCTATATTGCGGATATGGTTCAGTACCTCAAGGACGGCGGCTACGCGGTAGAGAGCCAGGGCGCCCTGGTGGTGAATGTGCAGGAACCTGACGACAAAAAGGAGGTTCCGCCCTGCATTATCTTGAAATCCGACGGTGCCACCCTGTACGCCACCACGGATCTGGCCACCCTGGTACAGCGGGAGCAGGACTATCACCCGGACAAGATCCTGTATGTGGTGGACAAGCGGCAGGCCCTCCATTTTGAGCAGGTGTTCCGTACCGCCAAAAAATCCGGCATCATTCGTCCGGAAACCGAGCTGCAGTTCCTGGGCTTCGGCACCATGAACGGCAAGGACGGCAAGCCCTTCAAGACCCGCAGCGGCGGCGTCATGCGACTGGAATATCTGATCTCGGAGATCACCGACACTGTTAAGCAGCGTATTCTGGAAAACAACATCATCACCGGCGACGCCGTGGATGAAATTGCAGGTATCATCGCCGTAGCAGCCCTGAAATACGGAGACCTCTCCAACCTGGCCACTAAGGATTACGCTTTCGACATGGACCGATTCTCCGCCTTCGAGGGCAACACCGGCCCCTATATCCTCTACACCATCGTGCGGATCAAATCCATTCTGGCAAAGTACGCGGAGAAACAGGGAACGATTCCCGTCGATCTTTCGATTCTTCCACCGGAAAACCAGATCGAAAAGGACCTGATGCTGCAGCTGAGCCGGTTCGCGGACAATCTGTATCTGGCCTACCGGGATACCCAGCCCAACGTGGTCTGCTCCTATATCTATGAACTGTCGGGAGCTGTAAACCGGTTCTACCATGAGACTCGGATTCTCACAGAGCCTGACGAGAAAAAGCAGCAGGGATATATCGCCCTGATCACCCTGGTGAAGCGAGTCCTGGAGACCTGCATTGATCTTCTGGGTTTTGAGGCACCGGAGCGGATGTAAAAAATGAACTGCGCCCGGGTAGAATCATGGCACCGGGCGCAGTTTTTATTTACAAAGCTATTTAATTGTCTTTTGGGAAAGGAGCCCTCATGAACCCCTATCAATGCGTCATTTGGGACTGGAACGGCACGCTGGCCGACGATCTCCAGGCCTCCCTCCAGGCCACCAACGATATTCTGCGGCACCGCGGAAAACCGCCCATCACCCTGGAGCAATACTACGCCTATATGGACTCGCCCATCAGCCGGTTCTACGAGCATTTGTTTGATCTTCGCCAGGTAACCATGTTGGAGATCGGCCGAGAGTTTTCCCAATACTACCCGAAGTACTTCCACCATCTCCATGACGGCGTTCCGCTGCTGCTGCAGCGGCTGCAAACAAACGGCATACGCCAGGTCATTCTCAGTGCGTCCCATCGAAAGCCCGTGGAGGAAAATACCGCCCGGTTTGGCATCCAGCGGTATTTTGACGAGATCATCGCTGCAGAGGATCAGCTGGCCAACGGCAAAATAGAACAGGCCAAGGCCTGGATTGCCCACCAATCCATCCCGCCGGAAAATATGGTACTGATTGGTGACACCCTCCACGACTATGACGTTGCCCAAGCAATCGGTACCGACTGCATTCTCTGTGCTTTCGGGCATCAGGCAGAGGCAGATCTTCGAGCCACCGGCGTACCGGTCGTCACTGCCATTTCTCAATTGGAAGCATTTTTGCTGGAACCGGCCCTTTCCCGCTAAAATTTCATTGCAAAAACCCGGGCAACGCTGTACAATAGGACTACTTTAGGAAATATACGAGGACGTGATTCCAATGGATCAGCAAGAAAT
>CBCTLT010000421.1:0-1860 GCA_965147785.1 uncultured Oscillospiraceae bacterium | reverse complement strand
ATTCTGAACCTGGGCCTCTGTGCCGTAGTGCTGGTGGGGGCGGTGCGGGTGAACGGCGGGACCACCCAGCCGGGGGCTATCATCGCGTTTCTCAGCTATTTTACGATCATCCTCAATGCCATGCTGGGCATTACCAGAATTTTTACCCTCTGCGCCAAAGGAGTTGCGTCTGCGGGACGGATCCAGGAGGTGCTGGATACGCCGGAGGAGATGTTGCCGGAGGAACTGCCAACATTGGACACTACGGCGAAAGTGGTCTTTGATCATGTTTCGTTTTCCTATCATAAAACCGAGGATAATCTAACCGATGTAAGCTTTACGCTGTTGCCGGGACAGACTCTGGGCATCCTGGGGACCACAGGCAGCGGCAAGAGCACCTTGATACAATTGCTGATCCGGTTTTACGATCCGGATACGGGGAATATATATCTGGACGGACAGAACATCCGCAGCTTGGAGCGGGAGGATCTGTGCCGGAAGTTTGGCATGGCCTTTCAAAATGACTTCTGGATGGCAGACACCATCCGGGCCAACGTGGACTTTGGCCGGGGATTGCCCGACGAGGAAATCCGGCGGGCCCTGGAGGACGCCCAGGCGGCTGAATTTGTGGACGGATTCCCCGAGGGCTGGGATCACCGGCTGACCGTCCGGGGCACCAATCTCTCCGGTGGCCAGAAGCAGCGGCTGCTCATTGCACGGGCTTTGGCGGGCAACCCGGAGATCCTGATTCTGGATGACTCCTCCAGCGCTCTGGACTATAAGACAGATGCGGCCCTGCGCCGGTGCCTGCGGCGGCGGTATCCGGATACCACGAAGGTGTTGATCGCCCAGCGGATTTCCGCCATTCGCCATGCGGATCTGATCCTGGTGCTGGATGACGGAAAGGTGGTGGGACAGGGGACCCATGAAAGCCTTTTGAAAACCTGTCCCATGTATGCCCTGGTGGCGGAGAATCAGATGGGGGAATTGGAGCATGCGTAGTAACTTTGGCCCGCAAAAGGGCCCCCGGATGAATGATATGACTGGCGACCGCAGAGTGCAGGGCAAAACGCCGGTCCATAAGAAGTATATCCTTACCAGATTGTGGAGCTATTTGTGCCAGCATAAAGCCATGCTGTTCCTTGCGGCGATTCTGGCGGTGCTCAGTAATCTGCTGGGACTGCTGGGCCCCAGCCTCAGCGGTAAAGCCATCGACGCCATTGGTGTGGGGCCGGGAGAAACGGATTTCCAGCGGGTAGTTCTGCTGACGGTGCTGATGGTGATCTGTTATCTGGCCTCGGCGGTTTTGGGCTATGGACTTCAGTTCCTGATGGTACGGCTCACCAGAAAGGTGGTCTGCCAGATGCGGCAGGACGTGTTCTACAGCCTCAGCGGGCTGCCGGTCCGATTTTTTGACCAGCATCAGACCGGCGATATCATCTCCGTGATTTCCTATGATATTGATACGGTCAACGCGTCCCTGTCCTCGGACTTTTTACAGGTGGTGCAAAGTGTGATCACCGTGGTGGGCAGCTTTGTGATGATGCTGCTGATCGCACCGGAGCTGGTACTGATTTTCGCAGTAACAGTGCCCTGCTCGGTGCTGCTGACGGGCTTTATCACCAAAAAGGTCCGGCCTCTGTTCCGAAAGCGGTCAGCCTCTCTGGGAGAGCTCAATGGCTATGTGGAGGAGATGCTTTCTGGTCAGAAGACCACCCGGGCCTATCATCAGGAGGAGACGGTGATTGCTGGCTTTGACCGCATGAACGAGGCAGCGGTGAACGCCTATACCAGAGCCGAATACTATGGCACCATGAACGGTCCCTCCATCAACTTTATCAACAACATTTCCTTGGCCATGATCAGCGTGTTTGGCGCCCT
>CBCTLT010000420.1:0-1877 GCA_965147785.1 uncultured Oscillospiraceae bacterium | reverse complement strand
CTCGGCATAAAATATCTTCGCCATCGCCAATTTCACCACATACCAATGCCACGTGATGTTCTCCGGTAATGTCATTGATATAGCCGTAGATTTGAAAATCTCCGTATTCCGTGGGCAGCTTGGCGCTGGCCTCCCGCTGCATGTGGCATTCATACCGACGGAGATAGTCCTGCAGGTCTTTAATGGTGATAAAGCAAAGGCCGTAGGTCTTCGCCATCTCCTGAAGTTCTGGGGTGCGCATCATGGTACCGTCCTCCCGCATGACCTCGCAGCACAGGCCGCATTCCTTGAGACCAGCCAAACGGCACAGGTCCACAGTGGCCTCCGTATGACCATCCCGGGCCAGTACGCCTCCATGCCGGGCCACCAGTGGAAATACATGTCCAGGCCGCCGCAGATCCTCAGGGCGTGTAGACTCGTCTACACACATCCGGCAGGTATAACCACGCTCTTCCGCAGAAATCCCTGTGGTGGTGTTCACATGGTCGATGGAGACAGTAAAGGCCGTGCAGTGATTGTCTGTATTTTCGGACACCATCTGCGGCAGATTCAACCGGTGAGCCAGCGCCTGGGACATGGGCGTGCAGATCAAACCCTTTCCGTGGACTGCCATAAAATTTACGTTCTCTGTGGTGGCAAACTCCGCCGCGCAGATCAGATCTCCCTCGTTCTCCCGTTCCGGATCATCGGTGCAAAGAATCAGTTTTCCCTGCCGAAGAGCCTCCAGTGCTTCGGGAATGGTGTTGTAAGTAAAGCTCATAGTGATTCCTCCTGAATATCAGATGTTCTATATGCAATCAAAACCCATGCTGCTGCAAAAATTCCAGGGTGATTCCTGTTTTCTCCGGTTTCGGAGCCGCAAAGGAAAGCAGCCGATCCACATATTTGCCCACAATGTCATTTTCCAGATTGACCTGACTTCCCGGTCCCTTTGTCAGCAAAACGGTCTGAGCCCCAGTGTGAGGAATCAGGGATACAGAAAAATCAGATTCCGTTACCTGCGTCACGGTTAAGCTGACACCGTCAATGGCGATAGAGCCCTTTTCCACGATCAGCCGCAAAAGTTCCGGTGACGCAGATATGGTGACCCAGGTGGCGTTGCCCTCTTGCCTGCGTGATAGAATGGTCCCCACACCGTCGATATGTCCGGAGACGATATGACCTCCAAAGCGGCCTTCTGCCGCCATAGCCCGTTCCAGATCCACCTGGTCTCCACTGCGAAGGCTGCCCAAATTGCTCCTTCGAAGTGTCTCCGGCATAACATCTGCAGTGAATCCATCCCGTTCCAGGCTTGTTACTGTCAGGCACACACCGTTGACTGCGATGGAATCCCCGATTTGGGTTCCCTCCAACACGGTGGAAGCCCCGATGGCAATGCTGCCGCTGGTTCCCCCGGAAACCACCCGCCGGACAGTTCCAATCTCCTCAACGATTCCAGTAAACACCGTTCATCCCTCCTGCCACATCGTATTCCAACAGCAGGTCCTCTCCCAGCTGTGTAATTTGCAAATGGTTCAGCTTGGCGCACTGTTCTGGAGACGAAACACCAGCACCTTCTACGGGAGATTTCGCCGCCGCACCGCCAAAAAGCTTGGGCGCAACATAGGCGCAGACGTGATTGACGATTCCAGCCCGCAGCGCTGCTTCATGGATCACACCACCTCCCTCGATCAGTACGCTGTCGAGTTCCATGTTTCCCAATCGTTCCATCAATAACCGTAGATCCACCTGGCCATCCTGATTGGGGCATCGCAGTACCTCCACGCCCCGGTCTTGTAGCGCAGTTTCCGTTTCCACTGTGCCCTCAGCGCAGGCGACGATAGTACGATAGTCCTTTGCTGTCATAACCAGTTGACTGTTCAAAGGTATCCGCAGAC
>CBCTLT010000419.1:0-1878 GCA_965147785.1 uncultured Oscillospiraceae bacterium | reverse complement strand
TACGTCGTCCACGTCGATGCCTCGGGAGGCCACATCCGTGGCCACCAGCACCCGGAGCTTTCCATCCCGGAACCGCTGCATGACCTTTTCCCGCTGGCTCTGGCGGATATCCCCGTGGAGGCAGTCCACAGTATAGTCTCTTCCCCGGAGATCGTCGCTGACCCGCTGACACATATGCTTGGTATTGCAGAAAATGATCACCCGTTCAAAGCTGAGAGCATCCAGCAGCTCAATGGTGGTGAGCAGCTTTTCCAGTTCGTTGCAGGAGACGCTGTACTGGAGGATATCCGGCCGACTCTCCGCCTTGGGCTGGACCGTGATCTCCACCTCGTCCCGCTGATACATCCAGCTCACTGTCATGACCTCCTGGGAGATGGTGGCGGAGAACAGGCCCATATTTTTGCGATTCTTCATTTTCTCCACGATGCCGGTGACGTCCTTGTAAAATCCCATATCCAGCATCCGGTCCGCCTCGTCCAGAATCACGGTCTTGATGCTGTCAAAGCGCAGGTTTTTCCGTTTATAGTGATCCATCAGTCGGCCTGGGGTAGCCACGATGATCTGGGGCTTTTTCTGAAGCTGCTTGGCCTGGGTATCCAGCCGCTGGCCGCCATAGAGCACCGCCACCCGGATTCCCTTTTTAAATTCCAGAAGAGAACGAAGCTCGTCACCAATCTGCAACGCCAATTCTCGCGTGGGCGCTAGGATAGCTGCCTGGATGGCGTCGGATTCCGGGACAATATGCTCGATAACCGGGATGCCAAAGGCGAAGGTCTTGCCTGTGCCCGTGGGGGCTTTGGCGATGACGTCCTTCCACTCCATCAGGGGACCGATGGCCTCGGCCTGGACCTGGGTCGGATAACCGTATCCCTTTTTCTCCAATGCTTGCAGGATCTCTTCCCCAATGGGAAGATCCTGAAAAGTGATATTTTCCATGTTCAACCTCAATTACTTTGTTATTCCGTCTCATTATACCCTGTTCCCACACAGAATGCAAGTATTCCCGCCGGCGGTGGATTTCCGTTGCACCCCGGCGGAAATTGTGGTAGTATGGGTAGGAAAAGGAGGGGCAGGCTTTGAAACGTATGAACCTGATCGCCCTGTTTAGTCCTGACGAAAAGCAGGCCCTGTTCTGCCTGCGGGAAAAGGAGCCCTATCGGGGACTGCTGAACTTCGTGGGAGGCAAGTTGGAGCCGGGAGAGGACGGCCTTTCCGGAGCCTATCGGGAGCTGCAGGAGGAGACCGGCGTCACCCAGGACGACACTACCCTCACCCATCTGATGGACTTCACCTATTATATGGAGGACGCCATCATGGAAGTCTATTACGGACGGCTGCGCCACCCGGTAGTCCTGCGGGAAGAACTCAACCACCTGCTCTGGCTGGACGTGGCCCAGGACTATGCCGACACTACCCGGTTTGCCGGCTGCGGCAATCTGGGCCATATTATCAGCCTGATCCAAATGTACAAAAACAGGCAATCGCTTTAAAAGGGAGGAAATGCGCCAATGAGCTATGCAGATCAAATCTTTATTGCAAACTGCCGGGACATCCTGCAAAACGGCGTATGGGACACCGATCTGAACGTTCGGCCCCACTGGGAGGACGGCACTCCGGCCCATACGGTCAAGAAATTCGGTATCGTCAACCGGTACGATCTCTCCAAGGAATTTCCCATTCTCACCATCCGCCGCACTTTTTGGAAAACCGCTGTGGACGAGCTGCTGTGGATCTGGCAGAAAAAATCCAACAACATCCCCGATCTCAACGGCCATATCTGGGATTCCTGGGCCGACGAAACCGGCTCCATCGGCAAAGCCTACGGCTATCAGCTGGGGGTCAAGCACCACTATCCCGAGGGGGATATGGACCAGGTGG
>CBCTLT010000418.1:0-1887 GCA_965147785.1 uncultured Oscillospiraceae bacterium | reverse complement strand
CCGGATTTTTACAAGACCAAGGATATTCATGTACACTTCCCGGAGGGAGCAGTACCCAAAGACGGCCCCTCGGCCGGCATCACCATCTGCACGGCGCTGGTGTCCGCGTTGACAGGTGCACCGGTGCGGCGGGATATTGCCATGACCGGGGAGATCTCCATCCGTGGCAGGGTGATGGCCATTGGAGGGCTGAAGGAAAAAACCATGGCAGCCCTACGACATGGGGTGAAAACTGTGATCATTCCTGCAGACAATGAAAAGGATCTGGAGGAGATTGACCAGACGGTGCGGAGTCGATTGAATTTCATAACCGTAACCCATGCGGACGCGGTGCTGGCTGCGGCCCTGGACATGTCCAAGTGTACCGTGGAGGAAACGGTTCTGCCGGCAAAGCTGGATATGCCTGTGCCGGAGCGTTCTGGGCAAAAGCCGGCCCTGAGACAGTGAGGCGCCTATGAACTATCAGAAGGTGGAATTCAAGCTGTCGGCGGCTACTGCCGCCCAGTTTCCCAGAGACGGGCTGCCGCAAATCGCCTTTGCGGGAAAATCCAACGTGGGGAAATCCTCCGTCATCAACCGAGTGCTGCAGCGAAAAAACTATGCCTATACCGGTTCATCTCCCGGAAAGACCATTCACATCAACTATTTTCTGGTGGATGGAAAGGCTTACCTTGTGGATCTGCCAGGCTATGGGTATGCAAAGGTATCTCAAAAGGAGAAGGAACGCTGGAGCCGTTTGATGGAGTCCTATTTTGCGGCCCAGGAGCTGATCACCCTGGGAATCCTGATTGTGGATGCCAGACACGCGCCTACGCAAAACGATATTACCATGGCCACCTGGTTCCAGGAAACAGGTTGTCCCTTTGTGGTAGTGGCCAACAAGCTGGACAAGTTGAAAAAACGGGAGATCGAACCCCATCTGGACTGCATTCGCAGGACCCTGAACCTTTCCGATGATACAGAGCTGATCCCCTTTTCCGCAGAAAAGGGGACTGGTCGAGATACGCTGGTGGGTCGGATCGAGGCTGCCGCCGCAGGGAAATAACAACTTAAACAGAACAAAAAAGACTGCAACGCCATTTTACGGAAGGGCGATGCAGTCTTTTGCATTACTGGAGGTTATGGAAAAAACGGATTAGAGTAATTGGACACAGTGCCGACACATCTTTGCGGATAATAGTTCGTATAGAAAGTTTTGGAAGTTCTTTTATACTATGAAATACGGACATGTGCCCACATGCTGCTTACATGGTTGAATGGATTGGCGGAAGAGAAAGGAGGTAGCTGCATGAACACACTGCCGGAGGAGGTTTATAACGTGCTGTTTGAGAGAATCTATCGAGGGAATCGCTCTTATGTATATAGAAGTCTTTTGCGATGGGGCTGTACCGCAGAGGAAGCGGAGGATTTGAGCCAAGAGGTATTCTTGAAGGTTTTTATGTTTCGTGATCAATTGCCTCAAATCATATGTATGCGGAAGTGGCTTCGAGTGATTGCACGGAATACCTATATCAGTATGCTCCGAAAAAAGCGGCTGCAGATTGTGAGTCTGTCGGACTGTGGGGATTGTTGCTGCTTTCGAAGAATCCAGCAGACGTTTCCTGCGGAAAGCGTGGAACAGCGTATGCTGAATTGGCTGGTAGAAGGTATGAGCTGCTCTGAGATGGCTGGCCAGCTGGGGATTTCCTGTCAGGCGGTAAGAAGCCGGCTGTTCCGAATGCGAAAAAAACTGAGCAAATTCATGTATCCTGAGGTGTGCTGACCGCTGATTGTTTATCAAAATAAATCCAATTCGACGCACCACAGCTTGACGATAGCGGTGGTGCGTTGGTCTGTGTCTCATAAAAAACGATTTGCCTGAGGGGAATAATAGAAAGGACTTCGGCA
>CBCTLT010000417.1:0-1895 GCA_965147785.1 uncultured Oscillospiraceae bacterium | reverse complement strand
ATTATAACACAGATCACAAAAAAGTCAAGGACTTTTGCAGAAAAAAGCCCGATTTTATGTCTCAGTCGTTGGAATGGGCTTGGGAAGGCTGAGCAGGACCAGGGCAGCCAGCACCAGAACCATGCCTAGGAATGCGGGGATGGTGGGAGACTCGCTGTAAAACACGAGACCCAGCAGGGTCGCCACCACAGGTTCCACGGACGCCAGGACAGAGGCAGGACCGTTTTCCACATAGGTCAGGCCCGTGGTATACAGCAAATATGGCAGTACCGTGGTGACGATGCAATATAACACCAGGAAACCGAACAGCTGAAGACCATAGTTGGAAAATGCCGCCGCTATGGCGGAAAAGTCCGTCAGAAAGGCACCACCGATGGCTGCGAATAAAAACGTGTAGTTGGTGATGGTCATGCTGCCCAATCCCTGGTTCAGGCTGAACCGGGAAAAGATGCTGTAGAGGGCATAACCGAAACCGGAGCCCAGTCCCAGCAGTAGGCCGGCTGTGGACAGAGATTCCGTGGCGGAGCCAATGCCGCTGACCAGGCAGCAGCCGAAGAAGGCCAGACCCAGTGCCAGCAGCTTCTTCGGGGTGAGGCGCTCCCGAAAGAAGATCAGACTCATAAGCATCACAAAAATGGGAGAGGTATAGAGCAAAATTGCAGCTGCGGAGAGGTTCATCCGCTCAATGGTGGAGAAATAGCAGTAATTGAAAAATACAATGCTGAAAATGCCGGAGCCGATCAGAGACCAGAGGTTTTTCGGGTGGATTTTGAGCAGGGAACGATCTTTGATCGCGGTACAGGGAAAGAGAATGAGGGCGGCGAGGATACTGCGAGCCTCCACGATCTCCATGGAGGCCAAACCCATATCGTTGAGGTGGCGGACAAACAGCCCCATGGTTCCCCAAAGACAGGCTGCCAAAATAATCAGCAGCGGCGCAATTCGTTTCATCTTTGACCACCTCCGGAACTCTATTTTACACGCTGCTGCTTTATTGCGCAATCCGCATAAAGTACAAAATTCTCCGGGGACAAACCCCTGTTTCGGGGAATCCGCGCAGAAAAGGAGGGATGGCTGCGGGTGTACACAGCCGTCCCTCTGAATTGTGTACTTAGATTCTCATGGCCAAGGCATAGGCGTCCCGGATGGCGTTTCGCATATTGCCATTCTGGCGGCAGTCGCCGATCATATAAAACTCCTTGGCGCAGTCCCGGAAGGCAATGGCAGCGTCGCTGTTGGGCTCCATGCCGCCGCAGGCCACCACGTCATCACAGGCAACAGTAACGGTGTTGCCCTTGCGGTCGATATATGTGACCAGGCCAGGCTCGATTTTCACGGTCTTTGCCTTCTTGATGACCTGAACACCCAAGAATGCGGCCTTGGCGTTCATATAGCCAATGGAGCGGATGGGGTTAAGATCGTAGGCCAGCCGCCCCTGCCGGCTGATTTCCACCACTTCATGGCCGCACTCCGCCAGGTAGCAGGCTGCCTCCGCTGCCACGGAGCTACCGCCAATGACCACCACTTTCTTTCCCAGCTTTTCCTGCTGCCCGTAGATATTGACGCCGTTCCAGTCCGTGGTGTCCACGCCGTCGATGGGCGGCTTTTTTGGGGTGGAACCGGTGGCGGCCACTACCACGTCAAAGTTTTCGGCGGCGATCATGTCCGGCGTGGCCTTGGTGTTCAGCCGCACCTGGATGCCCTTGCGGTCTACCTGATTCCGCAAAAAGTCCAGATATCGCTTCAGCTCCCACTTAAACTCCGGGTACTCGGAGGTTTTGATTTGACCGCCCAGGGCATCGCTCTGTTCGAAGATCACAGGTGTGTGGCCCCGATCTTTAAGCCACATGGCGCATTTGATGGCGCCAGGACCGCCGCCAATTAGAGCTACCTTT
>CBCTLT010000416.1:0-1899 GCA_965147785.1 uncultured Oscillospiraceae bacterium | reverse complement strand
CGAGGTTGTCTCTGTAGACGGCGACGTCACCACCGTGCAGGTCTATGTAGACACCACCGGGTTGATGCCTGGAATGCCTGTGGAACCCCAGGGTGCACCTATGTCTATTCAGCTGGGCCCCGGACTCCTCAACAACATATACGACGGCATTTGCCGTCCCCTTCGCGGAATCGAAGAAGCCACCGGTGCGTGTATCGGCCGCGGTATCCATATTCCCACGCTGGATACGGAGAAAAAATGGGATGTTACCATCTTGGTAAAGCCGGGAGACGAACTGAAGCCTGGGCAGGTTTACGCCGAGTGTGACGAGACACCTGTAATTCGTCATCGTAGCATGATGCGTCCGGACCAGTCCGGTACCGTCGTTTCCGTCGTACCGGACGGAGCCTATACGGTAACGGAACCACTGGTCATCGTCGAAACGCAACAGGGCCAGAAGCTGGAGCTGAAACTATCCCAGGAGTGGCCCATCCGAACGGCTCGTCCCGTCTTGGAGCGTTGTGCCATCACTCGTCCTCTTGTCACCGGACAGCGGATTATCGATACCCTGTTCCCCCTTGGCAAGGGTGGATGCGCTGCCATTCCCGGTCCCTTTGGTGCCGGAAAAACCGTGACCCAGCATCAGCTGGCTAAGTGGTCTGACGCTGATCTGATTGTATATTTGGGCTGCGGCGAACGCGGCAACGAAATGACGGAGGTTCTGGATGAATTTTCCGAACTGATTGACCCCCATACAAACCAGCCCCTGATGTACCGTACTGTGCTGCTGGCCAACACCTCCAATATGCCGGTTGCCGCCCGTGAGGCTTCCATTTACACTGGTATGACCATCGCAGAATATTACCGTGACATGGGATACCATGTGGCCATGATGGCCGATTCCACCTCCCGTTGGGCAGAAGCTCTCCGCGAGATCTCTGGCCGTCTGGAGGAAATGCCTGCCGAGGAAGGCTTCCCAGCCTATCTTTCTTCCCGACTGGCGGAATTTTACGAGCGTGCCGGTTACATGAAAACCCTGTGCGGCCGGGAAGGCAGCATTACGGTCATTGGCGCCGTATCTCCCCAGGGTGGCGATTTTTCCGAGCCTGTCACCCAGAACACCAAGCGGTTTATTCGCACCTTCTGGGCCTTGGACCGGAGCCTGGCCTATGCACGGCACTTCCCCTCCATCAACTGGAATCAGAGTTATTCTGAATATTTGACGGATCTAGCGCCTTGGTATCAGGAGCATTTGGGCAAGGACTTTTTGACCCTCCGCGCCCGGCTCCAGACCACACTCAAAGAAGAAACCAGTCTCAATGAGATCGTCAAACTGATTGGTTCTGATATTTTGCCGGAGGATCAAAAGCTTACCATTGAAATTGCCCGTGTAATTCGACTGGGATTCCTTCAGCAAAACTCCTTCAACGCCACAGACACCTATGTGCCGATGGAAAAAATGAAGCGCATGATGGAGGTCGTGTTCCGGCTCTACGACAGCGCAAAAACTTTGATTACAAAGTCCATTCCCCTGTCGCAGGTAAAGGCAACGGGTATTTTTGAAAAACTGATTCGAATTAAGTACGATATTCCCAACGACGATCTTTCCCAGTTTGACGCATATGACAAAGCAGTCGACGATGCCATTGCATCTGTTGTTGCTGCCTACAAATAAAGGAGGCGCACCCCATTGAAACTTGAATATGTTGGTCTTTCTGAAATGGTCGGTTCGCTGATCTTTTTGGATGGCGTCAGCGGTATTGGATACGATGAAATGGCGGAGATTACTCTGGAAAATGGGCAGAAGCGATACGGCCGTGTGATTCAGCTTGACGGCAGTCGGGCTGTACTCCAGGTCTTTGAGGGTACCAAGGGAATTTCTCTGGAAAACGCCCGCACAAATTTCACCGGCAAGCCCAT
>CBCTLT010000415.1:0-1916 GCA_965147785.1 uncultured Oscillospiraceae bacterium | reverse complement strand
ATTACGATGGGTTATGATGTGAGCCTTTTGGGCTTTGGCGACAATGTGGTGGATAAGTATGAGCATATTTCTACGATGTATCCCGGTGGAAACTGTGTGAATGTGGCGGTTTATGCCCGGCAAAACGGAGCTGCCCGGTGTGCTTATATGGGGTATTTCGGTTCCGATGCAGAAGCGGAGCATGTGATCGCCACACTGGCCAAAGAGCAGATTGAAACTGTAAAGTGCCGCCAGCTGGAGGGCCCCAACGGATGCAGTCACAATACCATTATCGACGGAGACCGTGTGTTTCTTCATTCCAACGAAGGCGGTGTTCGCGGTCAGGTGCCCTATGTGCTGGACCGGTTTGATTTAGAGTATATCCGCCAGTTTGACGTGGTCCACTCCGGCAACTACAGCTTCACAGAGGAGGAACTGAAAAAAATCCATGACGCCGGGATCAAGGTCTCCTTTGATTTTTCCGACGACTCTGACGAGGCTTATTATCAGCGGGTGGCACCCGCGGTGAACTATGCCTTCTGTTCTCTCGACGGCAGCGACGAGGAAGTCAAGGCGCATCTAAAATTCATTGCATCTCTTGGCCCGGAGCTGGTCTGTGTTTCACGAGGGGCCAAGGGCTGTATGCTCTATGATGGGGACAAGTTTTACGAGCAACCCGCTGTCCCGCTTCAAAAGGTTGTGGACACCATGGGGGCAGGGGATTCCCTGATCGCCACGTTCCTGGTGGTCTATACCCATCATCGGAAGCAGGGGATGGACCGACAGGAAGCAATTTGGCTGGCCCTACAGGCCGGTGCAGAGTTTGCTTCCACCGTATGCCAGAAGGAAGGCGCGTTCGGATACGGCGCGCCCTATCAGGATTAAATTAGGCTCAAATAAACCACAGGGCCCTTTGGAACCAACATCCAAAGGGCCCTGTGGTTTATTCATTTAACGATGAAGGATACTGTGCAGCGGGGTATCTCCCAGAAACATAGATCGTGCTTTTGTCACGGAACGAATATGGCTATTTTCGGTGGTACAACAGCCACCCACAGCCAAAGCTCCGGCTTCCATCCAGCGTTTGGCGTAGGCGCCGAAGCTGAGGCCGGCAGTGGAACCATGCCACGTTTTTGTCGTGGGGTCATAGGTTTCCCCACTGTTGGGATAAACAGCCACTGGCAGAGAACATCCGGCCCGCAGTTCATGGATCAAAGATTCCGTAAACTGGGGTGCTGTGCAGTTGATACCGATCATTTTCAGATGAGGATGGTCTTTCTCCAATGCAGAAGCGCAATCCCGGATCAAATCGCCTTCCCAGGTGTGTTTACCGTCCTTGCAGGAAAAGCTGATCCAATAGTCTGCACCCATAGATTCTGCAATGTCTGCTTCAATGCAGGCTTCATGGAACGAAGGCTGGGTTTCCACCAGCAGAAGATCCGCACCGGCATTCCAAAGCAGTTCCATACGCCGCTGGTGGAAGGTACGCAGGACTTCGTCCGAAACACCATAGTTTCCACGGTATTCCGAACCATCAGCCAGATAAGCTCCGTAGGGTCCTACAGCCCCAAGGCAGAGGGGCCATGCCCGGTTCTGTGCTTGACCAGCGTCCTGCCACCACTGTGCCCGTGCCTCCTGAAACAGCTCCACAGAGCGGGTAATCATATTTTCTGCTTGCTCCTGAGAATATCCGCGGGCCATCATACCAGGAATAGTGGCCTGGTAGCTGCAGGTAATCCCACAGTCTGCTCCAGCACAGAAATAATCATAGTGGACCCGGCGGACTAATTCAGGTTGTTCAATCAGAACTTTTGCAGTCCAAAGACTGTCGTTGAGATTGCAGCCCAGCAGTTCCAGGGCTGTGGACATGGAACCATCGATGATCAGGATTCCAGTTTTTTGTAGGGTTTCTTCCAATGTGGCTCTCATATGGGGCT
>CBCTLT010000414.1:0-1944 GCA_965147785.1 uncultured Oscillospiraceae bacterium | reverse complement strand
ATTTCCTCGAACATGGCCGACACCCGCTGATTGGCGCCGCCGTGCTTGGGACCCTTCAGGGAGCCTACGGCTGCGGCAATGGCGGAATAGGTATCGGTGCCGGAGGAGGACAGCACCCGACAGGTAAAGGCGGAGTTGTTACCGCCGCCGTGCTCGGCGTGGAGCACCAGACACAGATCCAGCAGCCGGGCCTCCTCCTCGGTGAACTTGGAGTCCGGACGAATGGAGTGGAGGAAGTTTTCTGCGATGGAGTAACCCGGCATGGGCCAGTGTAGCACCAGGGAACCGCCGTCGTAGTAGTGGACCTTGGCAGCGTAGGCATGGGCCACGATCATGGGGAACCGAGCCATCAGCTCAATGCACTGGCGCATCATATTGGTGAGGTCGGTGCTGTCGGGATTGTCGTCGTAGGAGTACAGCGCCAGCACGCTACGGGCCAGCTTGTTCATAATATTGCCGCTGGGAGCCTTGAGAATCATATCCTCGGTAAAGCCCTGGGGCAGGGCCATTTTATCCGAGAGCAGGCTCCGGAAGGCATCGTAATCGGCCTGGCTGGGCAGGCGGCCGAAGAGCAGCAGATAAGCTGTCTCCTCGAAACCAAAGCGCTTTTCTCGGGTAAAGCCGGAGATGAGCTGCATAATGTCATAGCCGCGATAGATAAGCCGGCCTTCCATGGGCGTTTTTTCGCCGTCGATGATGGCGTAGCCCTGGACGGAACCGATCTTGGTACATCCGGCCATGACGCCGGTTCCATCGGCATTTCGGAGGCCCCGCTTGATGTCCACGTTGTCATGGGGATTGATCACAAAAGCGGTACTGTTTTGCAGTTCTTCGCATAAGGTGTGAAGAAAGGAAAGTGAGGATGAATGAAGTTCGGACAATGACTGCACCTCCGGATCAGATTTCAAATGTCGTAATATATATAATACCAGATAAAAAGGGCCTCGTCAATGATGCAATGCATGATGGGCCAAGGAATTTTATAATATGACAGAAACCTCTAAAATTATTCGTAAAAACCTTCCAATGGAAAAAATGAATATTGACAAATTTTTGCTTGCAAAATGGAGGGGTACAGATGAAGGAACGATTTTTGGCAGGAGCAGGTGCGGCGTTGGCGGTGCTGGTGATTCCCCTGGGGATTCTGGGGATGGGCAGCAGGGAAACAGCTTCGGAGGGACAGGCGTCGGTGGTTCTTCCCACCCAAACGATCCAGGAGACACTGCCGGCTGCAACGGAAGAAGCGAGGAAGGTGACTGCCATCGTGGTACATCAGACGGCCCAGGAGCCGGGATATGACGAAAGCACCCTGGTCACCGTGGAGCTGGATGGGACAGAACAGGAACTGACGCTGTCAGAGTATCTCTGCGGTGTGCTCATGGGGGAGATGCCGGCCAGCTTTCCTTTGGAGGCGCTGAAAGCCCAGGCGGTAGCCGCACGGACTTACACCCTCCAGCGGATGGAGGCAGGAGGCGTGCTGTCGGATGATCCGGCGGAATGTCAGGCCTACTGCGATCCTGCTACGGCCCAGGAGAAATTTGGGGATCAGTGGGAGGAATATCTGGCAAAGCTCCAGCAGGCGGTATCGGAGACCGACGGACAGGTGATGACCTATGATGGAGAACTGATTTCCGCTACATATTTTTCCTGTTCCGGCGGCAAAACGGAGTCGGCCCAGGCGGTTTGGGGGGGAGAGATCCCCTATCTGGTCAGCGTGGACAGCCCCGGGGAAGAGGACGCCAGCAGCTCTGAGAGCACGGAAACGGTGGACATGGAGACCTTCCTGGAGACCCTGGGCATTTCGGAGCCGGGGGTGGGGGAGATCACCTACACCGACGGAGGCGGCGTAGACACCATCGAGATCGGGGGCACGATCTTCCAAGGGACAGAGCTGCGGGAACTGTTTGGACTGCGTTCCACCATTTTTTCTATGGAGATCTCAGC
>CBCTLT010000413.1:0-1984 GCA_965147785.1 uncultured Oscillospiraceae bacterium | reverse complement strand
CATCCTTCAGCACGCCCAGCAGCTTTGTCTCATCGCTGAGCAATTCCAGATAATAGGCAATCTTGCTCTCCAGCTCCGCATATTCTGCTTCCAGCTTCTCCTTTTCCAGACCTTGCAGCCGTTTGAGCTGCATATCCAAAATAGCCTGGGCCTGGACCTCGGAGAGGCCAAAACGGTCCATGAGCCGCTGTCTGGCATCGTCATAGCTGGAACGGATGATCCGAATGATTTCGTCGATATTGTCCTGGGCAATGAGCAAGCCTTCCAACAGATGGGCTCGTTCTCTGGCCTTTTTCAGGTCAAACTGGGTCCGTCTGGTGATGATCTGCTCCTGATACCGGATGTATTCATCCAAAATCTCCCGAAGAGACAGAATTTTCGGCTGCTTCTGGTTGTGTACCAGGGCCAGCAGCACCACGGCGAAGGTGGTTTCCATGGAGGTGGCGGAAAACAGCTGATTGAGGACCACCTGAGGATTGGCGTCCCGCTTGATCTCAATGACGATCCGCATGCCTTCCCGGTCCGATTCATCCCGAAGTCCGGAGATTCCCTCAATGTTCTTGTTTTTCACATGCTCGGCAATATTTTCAATCAGCCGGGCCTTGTTGACCTGATAGGGCAGTTCTGTTACAATGATGCGAACCCGATTCTGGCCGTATTCCTCAAACTCCGTTCTGGCCCGGACCTTGATCCGGCCCCGTCCGGTGGCATAGGCCGCACGGATGCCCGCTGTCCCCATAATAATGCCTTTGGTGGGAAAATCCGGCCCCTTGATGTGCTCCATGAGATCATTGAGATCCGCTTCGGGATTATCGATGACACAGATACAGGCGTCGATGACTTCCCGCAGGTTGTGGGGCGGGATATTCGTGGTCATACCTACGGCGATACCGGAGGAACCGTTGACCAGCAGATTAGGGAATCGGGAGGGAAGTACACGAGGTTCCTTCCGGCTCTCGTCGAAGTTGGGATCCCAATCGATGGTGTCCTTGTCGATGTCCCGCAGCATCTCATTGGAAATTTTGCTCATCCTGGCCTCAGTATAACGGTAGGCAGCAGGGGGATCTCCGTCAATGGAGCCAAAGTTGCCGTGACCATCCACCAGGGGATACCGCATGGAAAAATCCTGTGCCAGACGCACCAGCGCGTCATATACGGAGGCGTCACCATGGGGATGATACCGACCCAGCACGTCGCCCACGCAGGTAGCGGACTTTTTAAAGGGTTTGTCCGAGGTAAGATTGTCCTCGTACATGGCGTACAGAATACGCCGATGTACAGGTTTGAGTCCGTCCCGGACGTCGGGCAGCGCCCGGGCCACGATCACGCTCATGGCATAGTCCAGGAAGGAGTCTTTCATCTCATGTTCCAGGTCTACATTTTGAATGACCTGATTTGGAAATGAAATATCAGTACTGATTGATTCTTTTCTTGCCAAAATTATGACCTCCGTTTATTGGAGAATTAAATATCCAAATTTACAACTTTCTTGGCGTTCTGCTCGATGAACTGCTTCCGGGGCTCCACCTTTTCTCCCATGAGAATGGTAAAAGTCTCATCGGCAGCAATGGC
Organism: uncultured Oscillospiraceae bacterium; assembly: GCA_965147785.1. Lineage (GTDB taxonomy): Bacteria > Bacillota > Clostridia > Oscillospirales > Oscillospiraceae > HGM13006. Next base: position 412 of record CBCTLT010000413.1, on the reverse strand, counting down.
ATCATTCAGAGTAAAACGCTTAAGAATTCTGGTCTCCGGATTCATGGTGGTGGCCCAAAGCTCCGGGGGATCCATTTCACCAAGGCCCTTAAACCGGGAGATCTCCACCTTGGCATTGGGGTTGTCGCCCCGCAGCTCCGCCGAGACCCGATCCCGTTCCTCCTCAGAGAAGGCCAGTTTGGTGACCTTTCCTCGGGTCAGCTTAAACAGCGGTGGCACTGCGGTATATACATAGCCCTGTTCAATCAGAGGCCGCATAAACCGGAAGAAGAAGGTCAGAAGCAAGGTCCGGATATGGGCGCCGTCCACGTCGGCATCGGCCATAATAATGACCTTATGGTATCGGAGTTTGCTCATGTCAAATTCATCGCCCAGCCCTGCTCCCAAGGCAGTAATCACCGGCTGCAGCTTT
>CBCTLT010000412.1:0-1988 GCA_965147785.1 uncultured Oscillospiraceae bacterium | reverse complement strand
ACGGCAATCCTCAGAATCGCATCCATCTCACCGAGAAACCGCTCCAGCTCATGCGAGATGTGGTGAAGATTACGGAACCCGGCGGACATATTTTAGACCCCTTCGCCGGCAGCGGCACCACGGTGCTGGCAGCTGTGCTGGAGGGATACGCTGCCACAGGAATCGAGGTGTCCGAAACCTATGCAACGCTGGCCCGGGAGCGAATTCAGAGAGAGCTGTCCACATGACCGCAGTTATTTCCCCCAGCCGGTTTTCCCTTTGTCGATGCCCAGCTCCTCGTTGGGCTGATATCCAAAGCGAATGGCTGTTTTGCCGTACTTCTTCCGAATCACCGCCATGGCGTCCTCCAGCTTTTCCTGATTGGCATTCCCTTTGCAATCGTCAAACAGGGTGGTCTGCTCCATTGGCTCGTCTGCGGGGACCAGGCCCGTGCCGGTGATGGACAGCAGCCGCACTGGGTTCCGGAGGTTCCAGTTTTTACGGATCAGCTCCATGGCGATCTCTGTCAGTTCCTTTTGGAGATAGGTGCTGTGGCTGAGGGAAACCTGCCGGGTGATGTATTTGAATTCCGGGCTTTTGATGCCCACCTGGACCACCGTGCATTTGAGATTTGCCGCCCGGAGCCGGGTGGCGACGGAATCCGCCAGGGCCGCGATGCCCGACCGGATCTCTTCCTCGCCCCGGAGATCCCGGCGGAACGTCATGCTGTTGCCCACGCTTTTGATCTCCCGGTGGGCATCGTATGGGAGAACGGGCTCCTTGTCCAGACCATTGGCGTAGCGCCAGAGGGTGTCGCCCTGCTTTCCCAGGGCCTTTCCAAGCAGAACCCGATCTGTCCGGGCCAGATCTCCGATGGTGCGGATGTTCAACTTCCTGAGCGCCTGCTCCGACTGGCGGCCCACAAACAGCAGGTCCGTCACCGGCAGGGGCCACACAATCTCTTGGAAGGATTCTCTGGGGATCACAGTGGTGGCATCGGGCTTTTTCATATCCGACCCCAGCTTGGCAAAGACCCGGCAGAAGGAGATGCCCACGGATATGGTCAGTCCGATCTCTTTACGGACCCGTTCACGAATCTGGTCTGCCAGCTCCTTGGGGGTGCAGTGGAACAGGTGGATGGAGTGGGTCACATCCAGAAAGGATTCATCCACGGAAAAGGGGTCCACCAGATCTGTATAGCTGAGATAAATCTGATTGATGCGCTTGGAATATTCCCCATAAAGCTTGTGGTGGGGCGGCACACAGACCAGATCGGGACATTTCCGCTTGGCCTGCCAGATGGGTTCCGCCGTCTCCACATGAAAAGCCTTGGCCTTTTCGTTTTTTGCCAATATAATGCCGTGGCGGCTGTCTGGATCTCCGGCCACCGCCATGGGAACCTGGGAAAGCTCCGGACGCAGAATGGTCTCCACAGAGGCGAAATAGCTGTTGCAGTCGCAGTGCAGAATAATGCGGTCCATGGAATCCCCCCTTTTCCGGTTTCTATTTCCAGTATAGCGGAAAGACTGAAAAATTACAACCGCATGCACCAGACCGCCAGGGGTCAAGACCACACTATGTTTCTGATTTATTCTCCTGTTTTTCCGGTTTAGGGGTCAACATGACCCCTAACTGAATCCATCTTGGATTGATCCCGCATCGCGGGTACAGCCATCCCGTCTGCGGCGGAGATGGCGCAAGCATAGCACGGAGATATCTCCGCGCTCCAGTTGGGAGGACCCAATCCCCAAATGCCGCCTGGGGGCGGAAGGAAAGGAGTGTCATGATAAAGAAATACGAAATCTGCCTTCGGCTCAATGAATTGGAACAAAAGAAGCTGGAGCAAGATACAGCCCTATCGGGGCTGTCGAAAACAGACTATCTCCGATGTCTCATCGTGGGTACCGAGATCAAGCCCCGCCGCCCTGCGGAACTGAAGGAACTGTATCTGGCCGTCAACCGGATCGGGGTCAATGTGAATCAGATCGCCCGCAAAGCCAACGCCGGCT
>CBCTLT010000411.1:0-1993 GCA_965147785.1 uncultured Oscillospiraceae bacterium | reverse complement strand
TCTTAAAGCAGCAGATCGCAGTCGGCAAGACAGAGGGCTTTGTGGAAGAGATCAGTATGACTTACACCAAGCTTGCTGCCTATGACCGCCGGAAGATCTTTATTCCCAACAGTACCGTCACCTCCTCCAATGTGGTGAACTACACCCTGGAGGGACGAAGACGGGTGGAGCTTACAGTGACGGCCAGCTACAGTTCGGATATGGATACCGTGAAACGCGCCCTTCAGGAAGCAGTAGATACGGTGCCGGGGTTCTATGATGACCCACCGGTGTTTATCCATGTCACAGCCTACGAGGAAAGCGCGGTGGCCTATACGGTGCGGGCCTGGTGCAGCAATGACGATTACTGGGATAATTACTATGGCCTGCTGGAAGAGATCAAGCGGTCCTTTGACCGAAATGGTGTGGAAATGACCTACCCCCATCTCAATGTCCATATGGTGGACAAGGCGCAATAAGCGATATAAGAACGGCCCCTGACAGATGTCAGAGGCCGTTTTATGTATGGTTTAGGCTAGATTTTTCTTCAGTGTTTCCAGTTCCTCCCGCAGTTCAGCAGGAAGCTTATCGCCGAAGGGCTTATAAAATTCTTCGATGTTGGCCACGTCTTCCTTCCAGAGCTCTTTCTCGACACTGAGAAGATCCGTAAGGGTTTCCAGAGATACATCCGTACCCTCCAGGTTGATGTCCTGGGGGTAGGGCTCATAGCCGATGGGCGTCTCCTGGGCGTCCACTTCGTCAAAGCAGCGCTTCAAAATCCACTCCAAAACCCGCAGGTTATCTCCAAAGCCTGGCCAGATGAAGTTGCCCTGGTCGTCGGTGCGGAACCAGTTCACGTTGAAGATCTTGGGCTGATTGGGGATCAGCTTGCCCATGTCCAGCCAGTGCTGCCAGTAGTCGCCCATGTGATAGCCGCAGAAGGGCCGCATGGCCATGGGATCCCGACGCAGTACGCCCACGGCTCCGGTAGCGGCAGCGGTGGTCTCGGAGGCCATGATGGAGCCTACAAATACGCCGTGCTGCCAGTTCCGGGACTGATAGACCAGCGGCGCAGTTTTGGCTCGGCGTCCGCCAAAGATGATGGCAGAGATGGGCACGCCCTTGGGATTGTCGAATTCCGGAGAAATGCAGGGGCAGTTTTTGGCAGGAGCGGTGAAACGGGAGTTGGGATGGGCGCCCTTTTCCTTGGAAGTTTCCCCGTTCCAAGGACGGCCCTGCCAATCCTCAGCGTTGGTGGGGGGCGTCTTGTTCATGCCTTCCCACCAGACGGTGTTGTCATCCTTGTTGAGTACCACGTTGGTAAACAGCGTGTTTTTGGAGGTGGAGGCCAGAGCGTTAGGATTGGATTTTGCAGAGGTGCCGGGGGCTACGCCAAAGAAACCGTTCTCTGGGTTGACGGCCCAGAGGCGACCGTCCTCGCCCACCCGAAGCCAGGCAATGTCGTCGCCTACGCACCAGACCTTATAGCCCTTGTCCTGATAAACCTTGGGCGGAATCAGCATGGCCAGGTTGGTTTTGCCGCAGGCAGAGGGGAAAGCCGCGGTGATGTACCGAATTTCTCCTTGGGGATTCTGGATGCCCAGGATCAGCATATGTTCCGCCATCCAGTTTTCCTGCCGGCCCAGATAGGAGGCAATCCGCAGAGCGAAGCATTTCTTGCCCAACAGCACATTGCCGCCGTAGCCGGAGTTGATGGACATGATGGTATTATCCTCAGGGAACTGGACGATATAACGCTCCTCGGGATCCAGATTTGCCTTGGCGTGGAGGCCCTTGATGAAATCGCCGTCGGTGCCCAGTGCCTCCAGCACATCCATGCCTACCCGGGTCATAATGGTCATGGAGATGACCACATAGATGGAATCGGTGACCTCAATGCCGTACTTGGCAAAGGGGGAACCCACGGTGCCCATGGAATAGGGAATCACATACATGGTGCGGCCCTTCATGGCGCCGTCATAGAGCTTATAGAGCTTGGCATACATCTCCTTGG
>CBCTLT010000410.1:0-1994 GCA_965147785.1 uncultured Oscillospiraceae bacterium | reverse complement strand
ATGAACCTGGGGGTCCGCCGGGGCGATACCCCGGAGAATGTAGAACAAAACATCTCCATTCTGGGAAGCTCCATCGGCTTCGATCCCCATAAGGTGGTGTTCTCCGTACAGGTCCACCGGGACGATGTGCGCCTGGTGACGCCCCAGGACTGGGGCAAGGGTCTCTACGCCCACACGGACTATGAGGCTGACGCTCTGATTACCAATACACCAGGAACCGCCCTCTTTGTATTCTCCGCCGACTGCGGCACCGTGCTGCTGGAGGATCGGGTCTCCGGGGCAGTCGGCGCCTGCCATGCCGGCTGGCGTGGTACGGCTTTGGGCATTGCGGAAAAAACTGCTCGGGCCATGATGGACAAGTTTGGCTGCAAACCAGAAAACCTCTATGCGGCCCTGGGCCCCTGTATCGGAAAGTGCTGCTTCGAGACCGACGGAGATGTGCCGGAGGCCATGATGCAGGCTCTGGGAGATTTAGCATCCCCCGCCATTGCCCGAACCGGGAACAAATATCATGTAGACTTGAAATATCTCAACCGGGTATTTCTGGAACAGGCAGGGCTTTCCCCCGACCACATCGACGTGAGCGACTTGTGCACCGCCTGCGATACGGACACCTTCTGGTCCCATCGCCGTCACGGCGATCAGCGGGGCTCCCTGGGGGCTGTGATCGTGGCTGGAGGCCGGTCATGAGCCGCCGCTGGCTCAGTCTGCTGCTGGTGCTGGGGCTTCTGATGGGAGCACTCACCGGCTGCGGCGACAAGACCACCTCCGGACAGACCAGTACCAATTTTGGTGTGGAAACAGCCACCCTTTCCCCTTCCCCAGAAATTCTGCCGGATTCCACCGTGGATTCCGCCCCTACCACCGGATCCTTTGCCATGCCCATCAACGAATCCTACGGCTGGGATCCCTATGCCTGCCTCAGTATGGAGAACCGGGCAGTGATGCAGCTGATCTATGAGGGGCTGTTCGTACTCAATAATGAATTTGATCCGGAACCCTGGCTCTGCAAGAGCTACACCGTTTCTGAGGACGGCTTAGTCTATACCCTGGAGCTCCAGGACGCCGCCTTTTCCAATGGAAAAGCACTCAACGCGGACGACGTGGTCTATTCCATGGAGCAGGCATCCCTGTCTGAGCTGTACGGAGATCGGTTCTATGATATTTCCTCCTACTATGCCTCCGGACTGACCACCGTGACCATCGAACTATCGGAACCCAATGATCGGCTTCCCTGCCTGTTGAATTTTCCCATCATTCCTGCTGCTGTGAGCACAGTCTCTCCGGTGGGAACCGGTCCCTTTGTCCGTAACGGCAACAGTGTTTTGACCGTCAATACCCAGTGGTGGCAGGGTGCGGATACATTGAATTTTCAAACGGTAACACTGTATTCCAGCGCCTCCGCCGAGGACACCCGGGACGGCTTCGAGATCGACAACGTCCATTTTGTATACAACGATCCCAGTTCCTCCACTGCTGCCACCTTCCACTGCGACTATGAGCTCTGGAATAGCCGGGGCACAGTGATGCAGTATATCGGGTTCAATTTCAGCAACGGTATCTTTCAGGATCAGGAGGTCCGAGCTGCCATTACCCACGCCATTGACAGATCCGGCATTGCCGAATCCGTCTACCACAACTTTGCCGATGCAGCCGCTTTGCCGGTGGCATCCTCCAGCAGTATGTACGACGAGGATCTGGCGCTGGAGTTTTCCTACACCTCCGTCAAGGAGGTCATAGCGGAACTGATGGAGACGTCTTCTTTCTATCTGCCGGAGGACTATGTTCCTTCCAGCGGCCCCCTGTCAGATTCCCTGGTTTCTGCGGAACCCTCCCAAGCTCCAGAGGAGGAGGCAGAGGCGTCTGAGGATCCGTCGGCCGATGAGGATGAGAATGCAGATACTGAAACCGCAGAAGACGGAGAAGAAGATGCAGACGGCGAAGAAGAGGCCGACGGAGATAAATCCGACTCCGATGACACCACCGCCTACAAT
>CBCTLT010000409.1:0-1996 GCA_965147785.1 uncultured Oscillospiraceae bacterium | reverse complement strand
TATCACACATCTGCCACAGATAGCAGCTATGGCAGATGCACATTTCCTTATTGAGAAAGCAGTCATGTTTCAGCATGTGAAAACATTGCCAGAGATTGTTGCCCGTATGATGGATGCCTGGGCAGCGGATACGCCGGACGCTATTGGGGCTAGTACACGCCCTCGAGCCGTGGAGGGCTCATATATGCCCTGCTTTTTGGCAGGAGAGTCCCAGGCCAAAACCATATCGAAGCTGCTGCAGGTGCCTTTTTATGAGTTTTCTCATCAGCAGGGACATCTGGCTGCGGTGCTGTGGAGTGCAGGCCGGATGGAGTTGCTGGATAAACCCATGCTGGCTTGGCATCTGTCCGGAGGTACCACGGAGCTCCTCTATGTGGAGCCGGGACTGAAGGCCCGGAAAATTGGCGGTACCACGGATCTTTCCGCCGGACAGCTCATCGATCGGACAGGCCTCCTTTTGGGATTGACTTTTCCCGCGGGCAAAGCGTTGGATAGCTTGGCTGTGGATATGGCGGCGAAGCCCTTTCCAGTTAAGGTTCGGGATATGACGTTTTCCCTGTCAGGAATGGAAAACAAGGTTCGACAGATGCGGGATTCCGGGGCTTCCGACGGTGAAACGGCGGCCTTTGCGCTCCAGAGCGTCATCCACGCCGTGGAAACTGCGACGAAGCAGGCGTTGTGTCAGTATGGTGATCTACCGGTGATTTTTACCGGCGGCGTGTCCTCCAATACGCTGCTACGAAAGGAAATGGAGCCGCTGGATGGAATTTTTGGGGCGCCGGAATACTCCACGGACAATGCCATGGGGATTGCGGTTCTGACATATATTATGGAGAAACAACATGGATGAACTGATTTTGGAAGTCAGCCAGGTCAATACCTATATCAAAGAGATGATGGATCAGGACGCCCTGTTGACGGGGCTCTGCGTCCGGGGGGAACTGAGTAATTATAAAAGATATCCCTCCGGACATCACTATTTTACCCTGAAGGATGGGACGGCCTCTCTAAAATGCGTTATGTTCCGCTCCAGCGCTGTCCGTCTGCGGTTTACGCCGGAGAATGGTATGATGGTGCTGGCAGCGGGACGGATCACTGTATATCCCCGAGACGGCGTTTATCAGCTTTACTGCGTCTCCATGCACCCGGAGGGAACTGGTGATCTGACGGTAGCCTTTGAACAGATGAAAAAAAAGCTGGCAGAGGAGGGGCTCTTTGATGAGGCCCACAAAAAGCCCATTCCAGCCTATCCTCACCGAATTGCGCTGGTTACGTCCTCTGCAGGCGCTGCGCTGCGGGATATGCTGCGGATTCTAGGACACCGATATCCCCTGGCTGAGGTGCTCCTACTGCCCGTCCGGGTTCAGGGAACAGAGGCTCCGGGAGAAATTGCTGCTGCCATTGACTACGCGAACCAGTTCCATGTTGCGGATCTGATGATCGTAGGCCGAGGCGGCGGATCCATCGAGGACCTGTGGGCCTTCAATGAAGAAGTGGTGGCTCGGGCCATTTATCGTTCGAAAATTCCGATCATCTCTGCGGTGGGACATGAACCGGATGTAACCATTGCAGACTATGTGGCGGATCTGCGGGCAGCCACTCCATCCAATGGGGCAGAACTGGCGGTGCCGGATCAGGCGGAACTGCGTCAGACACTGAAATCCCTGGAGATCCGAATGGCCCAGAATATGAATCGTCGGCTCAAGCTGGCTCGGCAGGAATTGGAATCCAAAAAGCGAGCCCGGGTTCTGCGATCCCCCATGGAGTACTTTGCGGATCGGAGGCAATATCTGGACGGTCTCCATGAACGGATGGCCCGGATCATGGGACAAAAGATTTTACAAGGACGTATGACGCTGCATTCCCGGCAGGAACAGTTGCTGCCGGCCTGGCGTTCTGTGAAACAGCAAAAGAGCAAGACAGCTGGAATGTTGGCTGCCCGTTTGGACGCCATGAGTCCCCTCAAGGTGTTGGCCCGCGGGTACAGCCTTTTGGA
>CBCTLT010000408.1:0-2004 GCA_965147785.1 uncultured Oscillospiraceae bacterium | reverse complement strand
TCCCATACCTTCTGCTCAAAGCCCCGCACCTTGCGGCCCAGGGCCTTGATCTGCCTGGGATCACTGCACGCCAGAACCTCCTTGCGAATCTCCTCGTCGCCAAACAGCTGGGCTTTTCCCGCCATCATATACTGCTCCATGCAGAGATAGGTGTCGGCGATGGACCAGAAGTCCTCCATCCACCACTGGCTGAGGCAGCTTTTTGTGATGCTGCCGTCCTCGGCAGGCTGATGGCCCCAGAACAGGCACAGTTCCCGCTTTCTCCCAGCAGAGAACTCCTGCTGGAGCCACTGCCGGGTGTACTTAGGTCTTCCTTCCGGCTGCCACATCTCCACAAAGAAGTCGCCGTGCTCCAGCACCTCGCCGTTGTCCTCGTCATCCCACCAGCCCTTCCAGGTCACCGGCTCGGGAAAGAGGGTGCGGTATTCCGTCCGCTCCTCCGGGGAAAGGGTGTCCAGCCAATCGCCAAATCGGTATATGTAATCCTCCCCATGGCCCATGCGCCAGCCAATGGAGTATCGCTCGATCTCCCGGTGGGCCAGCCAAGGGGGAGGCATTATTTTCTTATTTTGTAGTTCCATAGGGGGTCTCCTTTTCTGTTAAGTGTTATCGCAGTTCTTCTCTCACATCCAGTGGAGTACCGTCCATGGATGTGATCTGTTCCAGCTCTGTTTCCGTCAGATTTTTGTTCCATCCCCATTCCTCCTGCATTTTCTTCAGCAGCTTCACGATCCGCTCCCGGTTCTTTGCGGTTTTCATGAAGGTGGGGAGATGGTCGGCCTGCGTCTTTTTCGCTCTTCCCATCGGCTTTTCCCGCAGGTCGGCGCTGAGATAGCTGATCAGATAGGCAAGGTGTTCCCGGTTGAGGGCCCAGACTGGCTTACCCTGGAAGGAGGTCAAAAACCACAGCTCCAGGTACCGGAAATAGGCGTTGTCGTCATCCGCTGTCACCACACCCGCGCTGTGGCACTTGGGGCATTTCACCTGGATTCCGGAGGTCAGGGCGCTGTATGCACTGTATGTAAAGTATGGTTCATCAACAATTCGGCTCATGCGCCCGCACACTCCTTTCAAGAAATTGATTTCATAGCCGAAACCGGAATGGTTTCAAATCTTTTGTTTTAATCGTCAGATCCGAAACGCTCTTTTGCAAAACCGTTACCTGTTCCAAATACTCCGCAGGAGCGTGGATCTGTTCCAGATAGCCTATACGGTAACACTTTTCTGTGATCCACTGGTACAGCACCTCTTTGCTCCCACGCATCCATGCGTCCAGCCGGGCCTTTGTTTCTTCGGGGCTATCGTTGGCTGTTCCATAGCAAGGCAGGCCATTGGCTTTTAGCCACTTGGTTATTTCCTTGCTGAATTTTGTGCAGCTCATGTGATACCCCTTTCAAAAATCACGAAGTTCCTCAAACTTTTCAATCAGGGCATCTTTCTGAAGTGTATCGCCCGGCAATGCGTCCAGGATACCCCGCAGGGCCATGTAAATTTCATCCCGTTCCTCGGTTTCGATAAAGCGCATCTTGTTGAAAGTCTGAGTGTAGGCTGCCACCGCTTCCAGCGCCTGGGTCTGGGCGTCCTCGCACGGCTCAGAGGCCAGCTTCATCAGCTGGGAACGGGTCTTGCGGTATTGATTGGCTGCTTTTTTTGCGGAAGTGGCAGGGATATGCTCCGCGCCGTCCCAGCCCCGGAAGGGGTTGTCCAGATTTTGCGCCAGCCACTCCGGTTTCCGGGGCTTGGTGATCCGCAGGTCCATTCCAGGCTTGCCTTTCCAGATCTGCTTTGCCGCTTTTGCTTCCGTCTCCGGCAGGCTGGTCATCCAGAACCAGCGAAGCTCCGGCATCTGTTCCGGGGTGGGGATGTCGTCCGCCCTGAAGCCGAACAGGTCAAAGGTGGAGAGGTTCGTCAGCTCCCGGAACTTTCGCACGGCAGAGAAGTTTTGCAGATTTCCCGGCGCGCCCCAGAGCCGCAGCTCCTTCAGATGGGGATGGACAGCAGCCA
>CBCTLT010000407.1:0-2007 GCA_965147785.1 uncultured Oscillospiraceae bacterium | reverse complement strand
CCTGCAGGAGATACCTGTATGGAGGATCTGGACCGGGCAGGCGGCGTATGGGCGGTCATGAAGGAACTGACCAAGAAGGGACTGCTGGACACCAACTGCATGACAGTCACCGGTCAGACCGTTGAGGAAAATCTGAAGGACGTGGTCAATCTGGACGAGACGCTGATCCGTCCCATTGACAATCCCTACAGTCAGAACGGCGGCATTGCTGTACTCAAGGGCAATCTGGCTGTGGACGGCTGTGTAGTCAAGCAGTCGGCCGTTGCACCTGAGATGATGGTCCATGAGGGGCCAGCGCGGGTCTTTGACTCCGAGGAAGAGGCAATCGAAGCCATTTACAATCAGAAGATTACCAGCGGCGATGTGGTGGTGATCCGCTACGAGGGGCCTAAGGGCGGTCCTGGTATGCGGGAGATGCTGAATCCCACTTCCGCCATCTGCGGCATGGGACTGGGAGAAAGCGTGGCCTTGATCACTGACGGCCGGTTCTCTGGTGCAACCCGGGGTGCCGCCATTGGCCATGTCTCTCCAGAGGCGGCCGACGGCGGAAATATCGCTTTGGTGCAGGAGGGAGACATCATCTCCATTGATATCCCCAACTGCAAGATTGAATTGAAGGTATCCGATGAGGAACTGGAAAAACGCCGGGCAAACTGGGTGTGCCCGGAGCCCAAGGTTAAGACGGGCTACTTGGCCCGTTATGCCAAGCTGGTATCTTCGGCGGATAAGGGTGCAATCCTGCGTATTTAATTCACAACGTCGTGAAAGCGCGTACCACAGCAACATTGCTGCGGTACGCGCTTTTTTATGTCGCTGTTAGATGAAATCATGAACAAAACAGGGAAAAGACGCGCTGCTGTAATTTGAATAAAAATGCAAGAAAAGTTTAAAAATATAAGGGAATTTTGTATTTTAATGATTTAAATTGAAATTTTTCTGTCATATTTCCCGTCCACCACCTTGCGGAACGGGTCAGAATATACTATAATAAGCATCATATTGAAGCTAACGGAGGAAATAACATGAAATTTTCCCAGATGCAATATCAACGCCCGGATTTGGAGTCCCTAAAGACGGAGCTGTCAAAATTGACCGATGCACTCCGGGCTGCGGACTCTTATGCGTCTGCCCGGGATGTTTTTTTGGAAAAGGAAACGCTGGAGAAGCATATCTCCACCCAGGCCACCCTGGCGGAGATTCGGCACTCCATCGATACTAGGGATGCGTTTTATGATGAAGAGGTAAAGTTTTGGAACGGCGCCAACCCTCAGCTGGAGGAATATTTGCAGCAGTGGACCCGGGCCATGCTGGAATCCCCCTATCGGGCGGATTTTGCCAAGGAATACGGGGATCTCATGTTCGTCAATGCGGAGATTGCGTTGAAAACGTTTTCCCCAGAGATCATTCCGGAACTGCAGCAGGAGAACGATTTGACCCAGGCCTATGAGAAACTACTGGCCTCGGCCCAGATTCCCTTTGAAGGAAAGACCTATACCCTTTCCCAGTTGAGTCCCTTCAAAAACGATCCCGACGATCAAAGACGGCTGGCAGCCTGGAAGGCGGAAGGCAAGTGGTATAAGGACAACCAGCAGGAGATGGACCGGATTTACGATCAGTTGGTTCATCTTCGGGATACCATGGGAAAAAAGCTGGGCTATGAAGGCTACACCACTTTGGGCTACTATCGTATGGGCCGGAACTGCTACACCAAGGAGGATGTGGAAAAGTTCCGGGCTGCGGTGGTGAAATACCTGGTGCCTGTGGCAGATGCCATCTATCGGGAGCAGGCCAAGCGTTTGGGCAAAACCTATCCCATGAGCTTTGCGGACAACGCCCTGGAGTTTCGTTCGGGCAATCCAAAGCCGGTGGGGGATCCGGATGAGATTTTGATGCAGGGCCGGAAATTCTACGACGAGCTTTCCCCGGAAACCGGCGCCTTTTTCCGCATGATGCTGGATAATGAGTTGCTGGACGTCCGTTCTACGGAGGGAAAAGCTGGGGGAGGCT
>CBCTLT010000406.1:0-2008 GCA_965147785.1 uncultured Oscillospiraceae bacterium | reverse complement strand
AAAGCCTGCCAAGAGGCCTGTCCTATGAACGTCATCTCCTTCGATCCAGACACCGGTACCGTCGTCAAATGCGATGGATGCATCGGCCGTATCGAGGACGGCAGGCTACCTGCCTGTGTCCATACCTGTCCCACAGGCGCTTTGACACTGGTGACAGATTAAAAAGAATCCCTCTACTTCGCACGAAGTAGAGGGATTCCATATCGCAGATCATAGCTCCTGCAGTAGTAAGTACAGCTTGGCCGTGGCTTCCGCATCACACCAGGCCCGATGGGCGTCGTTTAGCGGAATCGAAAAATGATTTGTCAAAAAGCTTAGTTTATAGCTGGGAAGGCCCGGAGAGACCAGCCGCGCCTGTTGCAGCGTATCCGCCACCGGATTTTCGATTTCCCGTCCCATTTGCAATAGATCCCGTTCCAAAAACTTGCAGTCAAATTTCGCATTATGGGCCACCAGAGGCAAATTTCCTAAAAAGCCTAGAAATACCGGCAGGATCTCCTCGATCCGTGGATGATCTTCCACCATATCGTTGGTAATGCCGGTCAATGCCACCACTCTAGGCGGAATGGGTCTTCCCGGATTGACCAGTGTGGAAAACCGCTGTACGATTTCCCCTTCCAGCACTTTGACCGCGCCAATCTCCGTCACGCGATCCCGGCCTGACAGGCCTGTGGTTTCAAAATCTAAACACACAAAAGAGCGAAATCCGCCCTCGCATACATAGTTCATAGCAACCTCTTTCCTCCGGTTCAGATCACCCTCCAGGGATTATCCTTTCCCGAAAGCTCCAGCACACAGCTTTCAATGGAGTGTCGGACCATATCACCCACTGCTTCCTGGGTATAAAACGCAACATGGGGCGTAAAGATCACATTGGGCATATCCTTTAGAATGCTCATGGCACGATGCCCGATTTGTTCTGAGCGTTTGTCAAAATGGAACAATCCAGCTTCGTCCTCCAGCACATCTAACGCCGCCGCACCGATTTTGCCGCATTCCAGTCCCTCGATCAACGCCTCCGTCTGAATCAGCGGGCCTCGAGCCGTATTCACCAAAACCACGCCATCCTTCATTTTGGCAATGGCTGCATGGTCGATGATGTGATAGCTGTCCTCGCTTAACGGCATATGTAAGCTGAGAATATCACAGGAGGAAAGCAACGTCTCAAAAGAAACATACTCCACGCCAAGGGATTGGTCCTGGGTCCGGCTATAGGCCAGCCTCTGGCAACCAAAACCGGAAAGGTCCCGCAGGACGGCCCTGCCGATCTTTCCCGTTCCAAGGATCCCCACGGTACAATTACGCAGTTCCCTTCCGATGATCCCTGGCAGAGAAAAATCATGAATGTCCGACCGCTGCATAATGCGCTTGACACGCCGCAATGCCATCAGCATCAGCATGACAGTGTAATCCGCCACACAGTTGGGACTGTAAGAAGCATTGGAAACATGCATGCCTAGGGTTTTTGCCGTCCTCAAATCTATATGATCGTAGCCCACGGTTCTGGTGGAGATCATCCGGATTCCCATGGCCCGGAATCGGACGATAAGCTGCTCCGGCATGGGGGTGGAAACAATGGAAATACAGTCGTAACCCTCGGCCAGGGCTGCATTTTCCATGGAGGGCTGGGCTTCACAAAGGCCCAAGGTCACATGGTATTTCTCTGCGTAGTAGCGGAAGGCTTTTGCCTCATCATAGGGTCGGTAGCCATAGACAAACAGCTTCATAAAAGGCCCCTCCTCTAAAAAATATGACACATTATATCATAAATCTTTCCCAAAGAAAAGCATTTGACGCTTCCAAAAGCGGAAGCGTCAAATTTCTCATTTGTTTTTCAGATAAACCAGCCAATAACCACAGCCGGCCAAAAGGCTTCCGCCAAGAATGTTGCCCAAGGTAACCGGCACAAGATTTTTCAACAAAGCGCTGCCCCAAGTCAGTCCTTCGGCTGCACAAAGCGTTTGCAAAGCTTGCTGTGGCTGATTCCCGCCGCTGGATTTCGTTCCTG
>CBCTLT010000405.1:0-2033 GCA_965147785.1 uncultured Oscillospiraceae bacterium | reverse complement strand
TACGGCTAAGGCCGGAGAGATCGAGGCCACCTGTGTGGTGACGGTAACTGCTGAGAAAGAGGACGCTCCCTATACCGATCTGGACGAGGGCGCCTGGTATCTTGGTGCGGTGGACTATGTGACCCAGCAGAACATTATGCAGGGCATTGGGGACAATCTTTTTGCCCCGGACATGGAACTGACCCGGGCCCAGTTTGCCCAGATCCTTTACAATATGGAGGGGCAGCCCGCCACCTTTGAAACCAATGTGGAGTTCCCGGATGTTCCTGAAAATGTCTGGTATTACGATGCCATCATGTGGGCCACGGACAAGGGGATCATTGTGGGCAACGAGAACGGTATTTTCCGTCCTGACGATGCCCTCACTCGCCAGGAGATGGTGGTCATGTTCCATCGCTATGCGGAATTCAAGCAGGAGCTGAATGATGAAATCACCGAAGATCTCAGTGCCTTTGCGGACAAGGATTCCGAGGCAATTTGGGATGCGGAAGCCTTTGCTTGGGCGGTGCAGTATGGCATTGTCAACGGCATGGACAACAACATGCTGGAAGCGGGCGGAACCGCGACCAGAGCTCAGGCGGCAAAGATTGTAACGGTTTATTGCAGCCTGGTCTAACCCAGTAAAAAGCCGGATGGAGGCACTTGCCTCTGTCCGGCTTAGCTGCTATATTGAAACAGGGGGGAGCAATTTGAGCTGTTCCCTTTGACATGTGATAGGACCTGCGCTATAATGTTCGAAACGAATTGGGGAGGAATGGAATTTGCGGTCCACGACAACACGGCAAAGGATTTTGACGGGACTGGTCGTACTTACACTGTGCTTTATTTGGGGAAATTCGCTGATGCCGGGGACAATTTCAGGTGCTATCAGCGACTGGGTAGGCGCAGTGCTCAGCCGGCTGCTTGGCGGTGCGGTAGATACCACAGCTGGCCATGGAATCCTGAGAAAGCTGGCCCATGGGACGGAATACCTGGTGCTGGGCGTGGAGCTGACACTGCTGCTGCGGTTATGGCAGCACAGACCCTGGAGTTTGCTGGCATTGTGTGGTATGTCCACTGCTCTTTTTGACGAGACCATTCAGCTCTTTGTGGCGGGCCGTTCCGGGCAAATTCGGGATGTGTGGATTGATCTGGGCGGATTTTGTGCGGGTGTTCTGCTGTCCATTTTGGTGGAAAAACTGCGAACCAGGAAGTGTAAGAA
The DNA here is from genome assembly GCA_965147785.1 of uncultured Oscillospiraceae bacterium. Taxonomy (GTDB): domain Bacteria; phylum Bacillota; class Clostridia; order Oscillospirales; family Oscillospiraceae; genus HGM13006. Next base: position 832 of record CBCTLT010000405.1, on the reverse strand, counting down.
AACATAAAAAGTGCGGCAGGATCCGCTGAATTTTCAGCGAAATCCCGCCGTGTTTTTGTTTGCATATGTAACAGACTCTGTAATAGTTACAGGACAGAGATACCTTCCTCCGGCGGAGGGCAGCCCAAGGCGTCCAGAATTGTGGCGCCAATGTCGGCGAAGGTCTCCCGAATCCCCAGGGAATCTGGGGTGATTCCCCTGTGCCAGAGCAGAAATGGAATATGCTCTCGGGTGTGGTCCGTTCCGTGATGGGTGGGATCGCACCCGTGGTCCGCTGTGATGATGAGCAGGGCGTCGTCCCTCAGGGCATCTAGCACTTCTGGCAGAAAGTCGTCGAAGGCCTTGAGACCTGCGCCATAGGCAACGGCATCTCGGCGATGGCCCCACTTCATGTCAAAGTCCAGCAGGTTGACAAAAATGAGCCCATCTTGCGTCTGTAATGCCTTTTTTGCGGCGGCCATCCCTGCGAAATTATCGGCAGTCTTAACGCTGCTATCAAATTTTGCCTCTGGGAAAATATCCACAGGTTTTCCGATGGAATGAAGGGCAATGCCATGGTCTGTCAATATCTCCAGATCTGTTTTTTTCGGTGGAAGAGCGGCATAGTCATGACGGTTGACGGTGCGGGTATAGTTTCCCGGCTGGCCAATAAAAGGCCGGGCAATGACACGGCCAATCCCGTAGCCCAACTGATCTACCAACTGGCGGGCTGTTTCACACCACTGGTACAGCAGGGAAACCGGCACCACATCCTCGTGGGCCGCAATTTGGAATACGCTGTCGGCAGAAGTGTAAACGATGGGATATCCGGTTTCCTGATGCTTGGGCCCCA
>CBCTLT010000404.1:0-2034 GCA_965147785.1 uncultured Oscillospiraceae bacterium | reverse complement strand
CATTGACATGATTGTTTCATAGTATCTGAAAATGCTGCGAGTGGATATTATTTTGTAAACATAAAACGGATCGGCTGGATGCAGCTGATCCGTTTTCAAATTTGGGATTGACTGTTGGCTGACCCATGGTAAAATGGTCCCAGAACATATACAAACCCATGCACAAAGGAGAAAGAATATGACTGTAGCAAAGGATATTCTGTACATTGGCGTTAACGACCATACCCTGGATCTGTTTGAGGGGCAGTATCCGGTTCCAAAGGGAATGGCATACAATTCTTATGTTATTTTAGACGAGCGTGTAGCCGTGCTGGATACCGTGGATCAGCACTTTCAGGACCAATGGCTGACGAATTTGGAGACGGCGCTGGCGGGGAGAAAACCGGATTATTTGATTGTTCAGCATATGGAACCGGACCACTCCGCTGCCGTCGCAGCCTTTGTGTCCCGTTATCCCGAGGCCACCATCGCGGCCTCGGCCAAGGCGTTTCCCATGTTGGAGCATTATTACGGTGACATCTGCGGCGAAAATCGGCTGGTGCTGGGCGACCGGGATACCCTGGATTTGGGTACCCACCAGCTGTGCTTTCTGACGGCACCTATGGTCCATTGGCCGGAGGTCCTGGTCACCTATGACGCCTATGCCAAGACGCTGTTTTCCGCAGACGCCTTCGGAAAGTTTGGCGCGCTGGATCAGGAGGAGCCGTGGACAGAGGAGGCCCGACGCTACTATTTTGGCATTGTGGGAAAATACGGGGCGCAGGTCTTGACACTGTTCAAAAAACTCTCCGGTATGGAGATTGAGACCATTTGCCCCTTGCATGGTCCCGTGCTCCGGGAAGAGATTCCATCCGTGCTGGAGTTGTACCAAACCTGGGCATCCTATCGGGCGGAAACGCCGGGGGTCCTGATTGCCTGTGCGTCGGTATACGGCCACACCATGGAGGCGGCAGAGCATCTGGCACAGGCACTGCGTGAGCAAGGCGGCCTCCGGGTCACCCTGCTGGATCTGACCCGCTGCGACATGAGCCAGGCCGTGGCGGAGGCGTTCCGCTATGACCGGCTGGTGCTGGCATCCGTCACCTATAACGCAGATGTGTTTCCATGCATGAAAGCGTTTCTTCACCACCTGGCGGAACGGAACTATCAGGGACGCAGGGTAGGCCTGATGGAAAACGGTTCCTGGGCGCCCATGGCGGCAAAGTGTATGGTGCAGCTGCTGTCCGGCTGCAAAAACCTGACCTTTACGGAAACCACTGTGCGGATACAGTCTGCACTGGGCGATGACAGCATGGAGCAGCTTATGACGTTGGCGCGGGAGCTTGGCCAGGCCGAAACCAACCCGGCATGATAACCCGGTCCGTGCTGCCGGAGTATACCCTGGCTATGCTCCATGGCGGTGGAACTTGAAGTTGGCTGGAAGCTTTGGGCTGCCTTTGAACTTGCGGCCAGCAGCAACAGCATCAGAAGAATGCCCCGAAGGGCGCCATCAAAGCACGTGGCTTTGAAGGCGCCCTTTTTGTTTGGACATGGTGAAGGTCACATCCTCGTCAGTCAGATCAGGCCCATCTTTTTTGCCTCAGCAGTCAATTCCTCCCGCTGCTCCGGGTGGGCAATGGCGATCAGCGCTTTGGCCCGTTCTGTGACAGAAAGCCCCTTGAGCTTGGCAACGCCGTAGTCCGTGACGAAGTAGTCCACATAGTTTCTGGGGATGGTCACCACCGCGCCAGGGGTCAGCATGGCTTTGATCTTATACTGTCCTCCTTTATTCTTGGCCTGGAAAGCCAGAATGTTTTTGCCGTGGGCTGCCCGGAAGGTTCCGTAGGCGAAGCAGAATGCACCGCCGGATCCGGCGATCTGCTTATATCCCACCGATTCCGAGCAGACCTGCCCGGTGAGGTCCACTTCTACGCAGGTGTTGATCGAAGCGATATGATCCTGCTGCGCTACAATAAACGGATCTACAATATCCGGCGCAGCCCGCAGCACAATATTTTTATTTTCGGACACAAAGCGATACAGCTCCTTTTCTCC
>CBCTLT010000403.1:0-2065 GCA_965147785.1 uncultured Oscillospiraceae bacterium | reverse complement strand
CAGGCACAATTTCACCGCCCTTGAATCCGGCGGCCAGAGTCAATGCAGTAAACAGGATTTTAAGAACAAAGGCTTCCGGTCTGGCTTCCCCGTCCAGCGCGTTTTGAATGATGCCCACGCCTGCCCCATTGTAGTCCCGTCCCAGCAGCAGACTCAAGCCCACCACCAGGACACCGCCCAGCAGTACTCGAAGATAGGGATTCTCCGTAATTTTTCCATAGACCTTGGGCGCCAGATGCATCAAGCCACAAAACAGGATGGAGACCAGTGCGCAGAGGATCCCCAATCCCACCAGCTGCAGCAGCACCAGCGGCCCCAGTTCCGGCACACCGGATACCACAAAGGCAGTCGGCGCAATCCCCATGGCCACCGCTACGCCTTGGGCAATCAAGGCCGAGAGAATGCAGGGTACAATGGCGGAATAGTACATCACACCTACGCTGACCACCTCCATGGACATCACCGCCGCTGCCAGCGGTGTTCCAAACAGCGCGGAAAAGCCGGCAGCCATACCGCACATGGTAATGATCCGGTCGTCCTTTTCATCCAAATGCAGCAGCCGTCCAATAAAATTGGACATGGAGCCGCCCAATTGCAATGCGGCCCCCTCTCGGCCTGCGCTTCCACCGGTGAGATGGGTCAGAACGGTGCTGAAAAAAATCAAGGGCGCGGTACGGATCCGCAGAATTCTTCCCTCTCGCACTGCTCCAATGATGTACTCCGTTCCTTTATCGTCGCTCATGCCTGTGATCCGGTAGGCAAAAACGATCAAAAGGCCCGCCAGTGGCAGCAGAAATAGAACCCATCCGTGACCTTCCCGGAAACTGGTTCCCCAGTCGATGGCTTTGTGGAACAGGGCTCCGGCCACGCCTACGGTAAGTCCCACCACAAGAGCGAACAGGAGCCATTTTGCCAATGTCAGCCCATAGGCATTCCAGTGTCTAAGCTTTTCTTTTAAGAAAGCCGCAAGCTGTTTATTGTTTTCCTCGATCTTCATATCTTCCCGCGAATTCATGCTTCCCCTCCTGTGTATAGCGCTGTACAAAAGCTGTTTTCTGTCTCGTATAAGCATCTCGGTCAAAGCGGTACTGCTCCGCCAACCCACGCTTGAGGGCTTCATAGGCGGAAGCAATCTCCGGATGAGCCAGGAGATAATCCCGAAAATACAATTCGTCGTGGTCACCCTGACGGCGAATATGAAGATGAAACACTTTTTGCGCAAATCCCTCCGGCGTATAGCCCCAGTTCAAGGATCTCCGCCAAGGGGAGGACGACGCTGACATACAGATCCAGCCGCTGTCAACCAGCTTTTGGACCAGTTCTTCCCCAGGGGCCTCCATTGGAAGTTCCATCAGCATATCCACAATCGGTTTGGCCCAAAGTCCTGGAATTGCTGTGCTGCCGATGTGATGCATGGAGAACGCAGTCACGGGCAGCAAGCTTTGTTCCACTTCCCGCTTTTTCTCCAAATACCACTGGGCATACTGTGGATTATAGGAAGACAGCTGAATGGGAAACAATCGCCACAGTTCCTCCAAAGTCATTTCCTCCAGCGGTTTTCCCATAGCATTACACCTCCAGCACAATCAATCGCTGTGTTCAGCATACCAAAACAGGGCAAAAAATACAAGCCAGGTTTTTCTAAGGATTTCACAATCATTGAAATGATTGTAACCTTTTATGCATTTCCGTCCAGGCAATAAAAAATCCCGGTTTTCCAGCCTAGAAAACCGGGATAAAAGGCAGACGCACAGCGAGGCAGTCCCGACGGGGCTGCCTCACCGATTTAATTTTTTGGTGCGGAAATGCCACAAACATCTACGTTGACAGCAGCAACCTTCAACCCGGCCATGGATTCCACCGCGTTGATAACGCCATCTTGGATAGCGGCGGCCACAGCGGGAATTTCATAGCCATATGTCACCATCACAAAGCATTCCACCGTGACCATCTCGTTCTCGATGGTCAGCTTCACGCCTTTGCTCATATTTTTCTTACCCACCAGCTCCTTGAGGTCTGCGGTAAAGCTGGAGGAAAGTCCGTAAACACCCTCCACCTCAATGAT
>CBCTLT010000402.1:0-2067 GCA_965147785.1 uncultured Oscillospiraceae bacterium | reverse complement strand
GTTTGACCAGTAACAGTTTGTAAACAAATTGAGAATTTGTATCTGAAAACGCATACTTTTTACAAAATCCAAGAAAAGATTCCCACGGAGTTGATTCTTGTGGGGCATAGATAGGAACTGCGGAAGAAAACGCTGCGCCTCTTTGCATTTTTTAGCCGAATCTGCTATAATCAAAAACAATGGGAATTGTGCAGTCGAATGCTGCGTAAGGGGGAGAAGCTGCTATGCATGGATATGACCGTATCAGCCGGTACAAGGGGGCGCTGATGGGGATTGCCATTCTGATTGTGGTCTATGGGCATCTGTTTTACTATCACAGCGGCCTGAAGGATTACACGGAGCTGAACATTACCGAGTGGTATACCGTGGGCTCTGTGGATATTTTTCTGTTTTTATCAGGGTTTGGAATCTATCATTCCCTGAAAAAGAATGCTGATCCCCTGCGGTTTATGCAGCGTCGGCTGGAACGGCTCCTGCCGTCCTACCTGCCGTTTATCCTGGTATACTGCCTGTTTATGCTGTGGGCGGACCAAATGAATAAATGGCAGGCGGTGGGCAATCTCACCACTTTCGGCTGGTGGGCCCAGATTGGCGGCCAGTTCAACTGGTATATTCCCACGCTGGTGGGGCTTTACCTGTTGTCACCGCTGTTTTTTGCGGTGATCGAACGGTATGGAAAACGAGCGCTTTGGATGTTTGCACTGCTGTTCCTTCTGGATGGAGCCTGTGTGGGAACCAGCCTAATGATCGGCGTCAGTCGATTCCCGGTGTATTTCCTAGGAATGTATCTAGGCCGGGAGACTGCCTTGGGGAAGCAGCCTACGAAACGACATATAGCAATTGCTGGAAGCCTTATGGTAATCAGCATGGTAGCGTTCTATTTTGTGGTGGTGTATTTTCCAGGGAGCCTGAAACGCTATGGCTTTTGGTGGCATCCCTTCCTGCTCTCCACCCCGGGGTGCCTGTATCTAACCACATGGATTCTGGAAAAGATGGAGCGCTGGAGCGGTACCAGAATGGTGAACCGGGGGCTGGCTTTTTTGGGCGGCAAATCCTTTGAGATTTATCTCTGCCATATCTTTGTGTATACGGTAGGGCTTTATTTTGGCGTTCGCAGTTGGGGGCCATGGATCTTGCTGGCCTTTGCCGGACTGCTGGTGGGCGTATGCTACGGCAGGCTGGTGGATCTCTTTACAGGATGGAGGAAACGTCGGGGATGAACATGCGAAAGCTTCGGGCCAATCTCCTGCTGTTGCTGACGGCCATGATCTGGGGCGCCGCCTTTGTGGCCCAGAGTGTGGGGATGGATTATATCGGTCCGTTTACCTTTCTCTTTGCCCGGTCCGTGCTGGGCGGTGTGGTGCTGCTGCCGCTGATCGCGGTGTTTGATCGAAAAATTCCGGGAGAGAAGCCTTTGCCGGGAGAACGAAAGACGTTGGTGCTGGGCGGTCTGCTCTGCGGAACGGCCCTGTTCGTGGCCAGTTCCTTTCAGCAGATTGGTATGCTGGAGACGACGGCTGGCAAGGCTGGCTTTATTACCTCCATGTACATGGTGCTGATCCCGGTGTTTGGCCTGTTTTTGGGGCGAAAGGTTCGGGGAAAAATCTGGGGTGCCGTGGCTGTGGCCCTGGTGGGGATGTATTTCCTGTGCCTTCACGGAACCGGTCTGACGGCAATCAATCGGGGCGATCTGATGGAGATGGCCTGCGCGGTGGGGTTTACGGTACATATTCTGGTGATTGACCGCTATTCCGGCAGGGTAGACGGCGTCAAGATGAGCTGTATTCAGTTCTTTGTCTGCGGCGCCATGAGCTTTGTGGGCATGATGCTCTTTGAAACGCCCAACTGGGGAGATATCTTGGATGCTTGGCTGCCCATCGTCTATGCCGGTGTTTTGTCCAGTGGGGCAGGATACACGCTGCAAATCGTGGCCCAGAAGGATACGGATCCCACGGTAGCGTCGCTGCTGATGAGCCTGGAGTCGGTATTCAGCCTGATCGCGGGGTGGATCATTTTGCACCAGGCCATGAGTGGCAAGGAACTGTTTGGCTGTGGGCTGATGTTTGC
>CBCTLT010000401.1:0-2070 GCA_965147785.1 uncultured Oscillospiraceae bacterium | reverse complement strand
TAGCTGTCGGCAGCCTTGGCCGGCCCAATGCACAGGCTTTTGGTGGCAAGCTGGGCATGGAGAGCATTTTCGTCTGCCTGGGAATAGACAGCCACCGTCTCAATGTCCAGCTCCCGACAAGCCCGAATAATCCGCAGAGCGATCTCGCCCCGGTTGGCGATCAATACCCGCTTTAACATGATGCCGCCTCACGAAGCCGGAACAGGGGCGTGCCATAGCCCACCGCCTCCCCATCGGATACCAGCACCTCTTCGATCACACAGTCCGCTTCCGCCGGGATCTGACTCATCATCTTCATGGCCTCAATAATACACAGCGTTTGCCCCTTCTTTACCGTCTGCCCCGCCGTAACAAAGGGGGCTTCCTCAGGACCAGGCGCCTGATAAAAGGTACCTACCAGAGGGGATTTGATATACTTTCCCGTATCCTCCGGCGCTTGGTTCTGCGGCAGGACCGGTGTCACCGCACTGGCGGCAGACTGCTGGGAAAGCTCGATCTCCTCGTCCTTTTTCCGCCAGCGGAGGCTGGTGAGGCCGGACCGGGAAAACCGGTCCATCAAGCCATAGAGTTCCGAGAGTTCCATGACTTACGCCTTGTGGGCCTGGAGATAATTCACAATATCCCCCACCGTCTTGATGTTTTCCATATCGCCGTCAGCAATTCCAACGCCCAAGGCATCCTCCAGGGCCAGAGAAAGCTCCACCGCCTCCAGGGAATCCATCTCCAGGGTTTCAAACAGATTGGTGTCCAGCTGGATCTGCTCCGGCTCGTAGCAGAGGGTGCTGACCATAATATCCCGTACCGTATCCAGTGTGATTTCCATAAAATCGTCTCCTTGACTCAAAATTTTTAGTTAAAATATTTTAGTTAAATAACTGAACCTAATTATAGTCACAAATTTCCTATTGTCAAGAAAAATATTTCGCAAAATTTTCGGCATTTGCAGATGGCCTTTCAAGCAGAGACATGGCCCCAAGACCAAAATGGTCTCGGGGCCATGTCCTATATGGAAAAGGAGAATTGGCAAATCGTATATCAGTTATTTGCCGAGGTGGAAAACAGCCGTTTGATCCGCTGCTTCATACCCGGCCGGTAGACCTGCTTGGCCTTTCCGCCGTCACTGTTGTTGGCAAGACTCACAAACTGGGGCAAATTCCCCTGGATCTTCCGCCATCGCTGGCTGTTTTCCCGGTTATTGTCCGTCAGCCAGGCTCGGTACCGGAGATATTCCGTCAACTCACCGCCCAACAGAATCAGAACGATCAGCGCCAGTGGTGCTGACCCGCCCAGCAGCAGGGACATGGACCGGAAAAAGGACCGGTCATAAGGGTAATCCCCGGGCATATAGATTCCCATTTCATAAATCTGACGATCCAGACTGCGCAGGGCCTCCTTGGCATTGCCGTAGGTGAGTCGTTCTCCAGTATCCGCCTGAAATTGCGTTTCCAGTCCGTTCTGTTCCAGGGCAGCCACATAGAGCTTTGCTGCCACCCTGGGGGACACGGTTACATCCTTGGTTTTGCCATTCCAGGTGAGTTGGAGACTTCGCTGGCTGCTTTTGTTTCCAGACCAGGAGATAAAATCGCAGGACAATTCTGTGCCAATCGGTATTTTGGACTCCTTGTTGAACCGTTCTTGAACCTGAAAGGCCATGGGAGAAGTAAAGGTCAGGGTTTTTCCTTCTGTTGCCGGAGGCGTCATGTATACGCCCAGATCTTCCAAAAAGCGCCGGAACCTTCCCTGATCCTTGGTATTGGGCAAGTCTGCATATTCCTGATGGTGAAAATTCTGTACCACTTGATTTTCCCGATAGGTATATGTCCCCACCACTGCCGCAAGGATCACTATACTGCACAGCAGCCAGATATACCCAATAGGAAGTTTTAGTTTCTTCTCTCCCACAACTTTTCCTCCCCTCTATACGTTATTTCTCATTACCTATATGTAAATTATATTTCACCTTAAATGCAATATAACATGAACGCTGTTAGTTGTAAATCCGCATTACTACCAAAATTTCAAAATATTTTAATACAAGATCGCAGTGATCTCGTCCATTGGACCACTTGG
>CBCTLT010000400.1:0-2090 GCA_965147785.1 uncultured Oscillospiraceae bacterium | reverse complement strand
ATTGCCATGATCCTCACCTATGAGGGCACCGCCTATCATGGATGGCAGGTGCAGAAAAACGCCGTCACAGTCTGCGAAACCATGGAGCAGGCGGCCTCCAAGATTATGGGTCACCGGGTCAAGCTGACAGGCTGCGGCAGAACCGACGCTGGTGTTCATGCCAGAAATTATGTGGCCAATTTCCGGACGGACTCCAAGATTCCCGTGGATCGGATTCCCTACGCCATGAATACCCATCTGCCCCATGATATTGTGGTGCGAGAGGCTTTTGTGGTGCCGGATTCCTTTAATGCCATCGGCTCCTGTGTCAAAAAGGAGTATACCTATCAGATTTATAACTCCAGGATTCGAGATCCGTTTTATGTAAACCGTGCCTGCTTTTATCCCAAGCATCTGGACGAGGACGTGATGCGGCAGGCAGCAAAGCGATTTGTGGGAACTCACGATTTTGCTGCAGTGCGCAGCGTGGGCACCGATGTGAAAAGCACGGTACGAACCGTCTACTACTTTGATGTGGAGCGACAGGGAGAGCTGCTGCTTTTGAAGATCTGCGCCAACGGATTCCTTTATAATATGGCTCGCGCCATGACAGGAACGGTGGTCTATGCCGCAGAGGGAAAATTTCCCCCGGAGGCAATCACTGAGATCCTGGAAAAGGGGAACCGGACGGCGGCTGGACCCACCATGCCGCCTGGAGGTCTATATATGACAAAACTATGGTACGCTTGTGAGGAGGTTGCTTTTTGTGTGGGATGACGCCGTGCAGATGCAGGGACGTCAGACAAAAAGGAAGTGGAAATGGATTGGTGTGCTGCTGGCGGCGGCCCTCATTTGTATGTTGGGGCCTTGGCTGGTGATGCACCCGAATGCGATCCAAGAACGAGTGGCGGAGCTTCGGGGCCAAATTCAAACGGACGTTGAAACGGAATGGGTCCAGTTCTTCAGTTCCGGATATTCTGGAACCGTTGCCTTGGTGGGAGATCTGGTGCTCTCTGCTGATGCCGAAGGGGTTGCCGCCTACAATATGGAGGGAAAACAACGCTACCAAACGCCAATGGATTGGCAAGAGCCTGTGATTGCGGAAGCCTTTGGTTACACTGTGGCATATGACCCAGGGGGAACTAACTTGCTTCTGGCCGACGCAGATGGTACGTTGGAGGTGGAGATCCCCCAAGGGATTGATCTGGCTGCGCCGGGTCCGGAGGGCCTTTGTGCTGTGATTACCGGAGGCTCCGGTTATTTGACAGAGACGAGAATATTTTCTCCTTCGGGAGAGGCGTTTAGGCAACTCGGCCTCACCGATCAGGCCATGGCCATGATGACCTTCTTGGAGGACGGTACGCTGGCCTCCTGCTGTGTGGATCGGACTGGGACATGGTCCCTGCGGCTGGACCGGGAAGAGGACAGCTTGGAACTGCCCGTTTTGGACAGTATGGTCTATGAGATCCAATCCTGTGGAAACGGCTTTGCTCTTTGGACCAACGCCGGTATTCGCTTTTATGATTCCCAGGGCAACTGTACCGGCAGCTATGAGATTCGAGATGACGCGGTGCTGGCTTGGGATTGTGACGATTGGGCGGCGGCGCTAATTCGCCGATTTGGTACCTATCGTCTTTTGACGCTGTCTCCCACAGGGGAAGCAGTGGAACAAGAATTGGATTCTGGCCTGCCGGAAACACTGTTAGTTTGCGGCAAATGGGCATGTATGCTTGACAGTGAGGCCCTGCTGGTCTATGATAAGAACGGCACATTGGTCCAGCGTTCCGTCAGTGGAGCTCGAGCCGGGGGGATGCTCTCGGCAGAAAATGGGCTTTTGCTTATGGGCGACGGCGAAATGCTGTATATGCAAATTTCGTAAACAACGGTCTGACGGCTGCCTGATGGCAGGCGGCCGGTACAGACCGATCATTTGAATCTGCCGGATTACGGCATATTAAGGAGATACACTATGCGTCCTACCCTTTGCAGCAGATGCAAAAAGAACTATGCAGTGATTTTTATCACAAAAATTGAAAATGTGGAAACAAAAAACGAGGGGCTTTGTCTCAAATGCTCAAGAGAACTGGGTATCAAGCCTGTGGACGACATGA
>CBCTLT010000399.1:0-2090 GCA_965147785.1 uncultured Oscillospiraceae bacterium | reverse complement strand
GCTCATGATTTTTTGATATTGGAAGCTGACGATTTGGTGGTCTAAAATATTGGTATATCAATTTGGGAAAGGAAGACTAGCATGATGAACAAGCATTTCAGGCTCACCAGCCTGCTGTTGATTTTGTGCCTGTTGACAGCCCTTCTGGCCGGATGCGGCGAAGAAACTGCTTCGGAAAACACAGCATCCTCTGCAGCATCTGTGGAAGAGACCGCGGAAGCAACCCAGGCACCGGAAACAGAGGCGCCTGCTGTTCCCGATTCCACGGAGGAAACCCCGGAGGCTGTAAGCACTGTGGAGGAAGGGCCTTCTGACCTGGCAGGTTCAGACACTGAAATTGTCCGCACCTATACCGAAGCCCAGCAGCTTCCCTTGACCGAGGAGCCTGTAACCCTCACCGCCTGGGACTATGTGGTTCCTCCTGTCATGGCGGTAATCACCGACTACGGTGTGGATGGACAGGTCTATGCGGAACTTCAGAAGCGCACCGGCGTTACCCTGGAATTCACCACCGCCAATCTGCTCACTGCATCGGATTCCATGAGCCTGATGGTGGCCGCCAACGAGCTTCCTGACATTATCTTTAACTTTGGCATGTTCTACACCGGAAATATGGACGACCTCATTGAGGGCGAGATCATCGTGGACTTCGCGGAATACGAGGACCTGATGCCCAATTACTTCGATATTCTCAATAACAACCCCTCCATTGCCCGGGATGTATATACTGAGGCCGGCGCGGTTCCTCTGGCGGAGAACATTCAGGATACCTTAATTCCTTCCTCTGGGCCTGCAATTCGCCAGGACTGGTTGGATGCGGATGGCTTGGATACCCCTGTGACTGTGGATGACCTCCACGAGGTACTCAAGACTTTCCAGGCGGAAAATAACTGCCAGTATCCCCTCTGGATTGCAGCAAACGGCGCTAATACGCTGGGCTCTGCCTTTGGCGTCAGTGTCAACGGAGATAACAATGCCCTGGGCGGCTGGATCTATCAGGATGGAAAAGTACAATACTGTGTGCCCATGGACGGGTTCCGGGACTATGTTCAGCTGATCGCCGACTGGTACAGCGAGGGTCTGATCTCTCCGGACTTTGTATCCCAGACCATGAACAATACCGCTACCGATGACGAGATCGTGGGCAACGCCTCCGGCTTCTTTACCACCTCCGTCAACGGCCTCACCAACCTCTCCGGCTACGAACCCGACAGCAATGTGCAGCCTGTTCGGGCCATGGTGCTGGAGGAAGGTGACCTCAATGGCTTTGATGATGCTGGAACCTCTCGAGTCAGCAAGGGCGGCGCTGCTGTCGCCTGCTCCTGCCCGGAAATCGAGCTGGCAGTTCAGATCATTGACTACTGCTACTCCGACGACGGCATCCTGCTCAGCAACTACGGTGTGGAGGGCGTTTCCTTCGAGTACGACGACAACGGCGAACCGGTGCTGACGGATCTGGTCACCAACAACCCCGACGGCTACGATTTTGCCCTGGCCCTCATCAAATATACTTCTTCTACCCCTTGCTCCATCTGCATCAACGAGCGGAACTTCCTAGGCTATACCGACGCCCAGGTGGCAGCCATCGACCTGTGGCTTCGCAATACGGACAGCACCATGGCTCCCGGTGCTGTGTGGACAGTGGATGCGCAGACAGAGTACTCGAGCATTGTTTCGGACCTTGGCAGTTTTGTGAGCACGATGTGCCTCCAGTTTATCACCGGTGAAAAATCCATGGACGAGTGGGACAGCTTCATCGAAGAGGTCACGACCTCCTTTGATGTGGACCGTATGACCGAACTCTATCAGGAGGCCGTCGATACTTACCTTTCCTTGGGGGCGTAATTTCAAACAGCGTTTCATTGATTCTCCTTTTCATACCAACGAGCCGGAAGCGCAGCGGAACTTGTCCGCTGCGCTTCCCGTTTCTTGACAAGTTTCTACTTTCTGCTAAAATGTAAGGTAGAAAGGGGGGACGGTATGGAACTGACAATGCTCTATTATTTTAAGACCGTGGCGGAAATCGAGAATATCACCAAAGCTGCCGAATTGCTGTATATCTCTCAGCCCGCCCTCAGCAAAGCCATTGC
>CBCTLT010000398.1:0-2101 GCA_965147785.1 uncultured Oscillospiraceae bacterium | reverse complement strand
TCCGAGGTGGCCCAGGAAGCTCCTGTGATTTGGGGCAGCAACAAGGATGGCGCCTATGAGATTCCCGATGCAGTGGAACTGACTGCCGACGAAGGCGACGAGTTTAACACGTACTTCAGTGACATTGCCACGTTGTGCAGACAGTATACTGTCCAGTTTATTACCGGCGACGCGGATCTCAGCGAGGTAGCTTCCTTCCAGGCACAGCTGGAGGAGATGGGCGTTCAGAACTGCTGCGATATCTACCAGGCGGCCCTGGATCGCTATAACCAGCGGTAATGAAAAACGTCAACTAATTCAATAGAAAGCTAATAAAAAAGCGCTGGGCTGGAATCTCTTCAAGGATTTCAGCCCAGATTTTTGATCCTAGAAGTAATAACCCTGGGTTATTCTCGTTAACAAATATGTATTGGAAATAAGGGAGATATTTCGATAATATTTTGTTAGAAACTTATAAAAGGAGGCGGGTTATTTTGAAAAAGAATCGTTATTTTGCACTACTTTTGGCGCTGTGCCTTTGTTTGGGACTGCTGGCTGGATGCGGTGGTGAAACTGCGTCAGTAGCCACGACAGAATCCAAAGAGGAAACTGTGGAGTCCACTGTGTCTGCTGCGCCGGAACCCAACCAGGATGAAGCACCGGAGACGGAGACCTCCGTTGTGGAGGAACCGGGTTCCGCGCTGGAATCTGGAGAGCCGGAATGGGAATACACGCCCATTTCCTATCCTTTGACGGAGCAGGAGACTTCCCTGGACTACTGGATTATCTGGGAGCTGTCCCCGGACACCATCTACAGCGACATCAATGAGCATGTGGTCATCCAGGAGTTGGCAGAGGCTACCGGCGTACGGCTGAACATTCTGGCCCAGTCTCAGACTGCCGGACAGACCAACACGGATCTGATGATCGCTTCCGGCGATTACCCGGATCTCATCGGTATGTTCTCCTATTCCACTGGCATGGATGCAGCTATCGAGGATGAGGTGGTTGTGGACATCAAAGAGGATATTTCCACCATGGCTCCGGACTACTACAAGTACCTGATCGAGAATGACAACGAGCTGTGGAGAGCCGTTCAGACCGACGAGGGCCATATTGGCGCGTTTGTCGTGGTGGGGACTGAGCCGGAGGTTACTGACGGCATGATGACCTTCCAGTTTATGCTCGATGAGCTGGGCTATTCTGTGGATACCCTCAAGACCATTGATGATTATGAGCAGTATCTGACGGCAGCCAAAGAAAAGTATGGCATGGCTTCTCCGCTATATCTGCCCGGTGACTTTATGTTGGACGGCGATGCCATCTGCAACGCATTTGGCGTGTCCTTGAAAATTGACGCCATTACCGGAGACCTTCCTTGGACCGTAGAGGATGGCGAGGTGAAGTTCGGCTACCTGGAGGAAGGCTTTACCGATTATATCACGCTGATGAACAGCTGGTATGAAAAGGGCCTCATCGATTCCGATACGGCTTCTCATCCCACAGACTATAAGAATGACGACATGATCAACCTGATTGCCAACAAGCAGATTGCAGTATTCAACCGGGGCAGCGGCCTGGTAGATCTGCTTTCCAACATTTCCGGGGAACAGGTGGCGCCCACCTACGCTCCCGTGGTCAACGACGGCGATCAGCTCCATATCGGCGGTCCTGCCAGCACGGTTTCCGGAGAGTCTGGTCTGGTAATTACCACTGGCTGCGAGGATTATGAGCTAGCCATGAATTTCTGTAACTACCTCTATACGGATGAGTTCTACATTCCTTCCAACTACGGCGTGGAGGGTGAGACCTATACCATCGACGAGAATGGCGAGCCTCAGTTTGAAGAGTGGACCTATACCACCCCGGGCCGGACCTTCTCCTCTGTACTGATGGACTATACCCTTCTGACGCAGGTGGATGCCAATGTGACCACTCCGGGTATGTCCGAAGCGGCCCTTAGCTGTGATCCTGTTTGGGGCAGCAATCTGGACAGCGAATATGATTATCCCATGGCTGCAGCCATGACCATGGATGAAAGCGACTCCTACAATCAGCGGGTAGGCGATATTGTGACCTTGTGCCAGCAGTATACGGCCAAGTTTATCACCGGCGAACTGCC
>CBCTLT010000397.1:0-2109 GCA_965147785.1 uncultured Oscillospiraceae bacterium | reverse complement strand
AGGACGGTGTCTCATTGCGATGGGCCAGCAGCAGAAAAAAGATCTCCTGGCCGTATGTTTGCCGCAGTGTAGCTCCCAAATCCTGGGGGGTAATCTGGTCCCGGGGACCGCAGGGATCGTCCACACCTGCCACAAGGATCTGCTGATCTCCGCGCTTGAGCAGCAGACTTTCGTTTTGCAGCACGGTGACGCCGGCATCGGAAAAGGACTTCAGAACTCCGGGAAGATCGGTCAAAGACCATTCGTGATTGCCGGTGACAAAGCAGGTGGGGGCAATGCTGGTCAGAGTGTTTAGCAGCGTCAGTGTATCCGGAAGCTGGGCATCCTCCTCCAGCAGATCTCCGGTAATGGCGATTAAATCGGGTTTTAAGCGCTGCACGGTTTGTACCAGCCAGCTGTGATCCGGGCCATATTGCCGGCCGTGGAGATCCGAAAGCTGAACAATGCGGAATCCATCAAAGGCGGAAGGCAGACGAGCGGAGTAAAAAAGGGTCCTGGTGGTCTGCAGACCGTATTGCTGCCAGCAGACCCAAAGGACCACACAGAATAAGATTAGAAATCGACGAAGTATTTTGGCTTTCATGTCCATCGCCCCGGTGAAAGTGTATGTAAGTGAGGAAAGGACTATGCAAGGGAAAGTTCCGTGCCAGGGGGACGAAGGCAAAAAGAACTCCGGCAGAATACCGCAGTATTCTGCCGGAGACATTGATCATTCGTACAGAGGATATTTGGCAGTGAGGGCCATGACACGCTCCAAAACGTCAGCCTTTTTCGAATCAAAGTCGAAGATGCAGTCGGCGATGCAACTGGCAATCACGTCCATATCTGCCTCGCCCATGCCGCGGGTGGTGACAGCAGGGGTACCCAGCCGCAGACCGGAGGTGACAAAGGGGCTGCGCTTTTCACCGGGAACTGTGTTCTTGTTGGCGGTGATGTGGACCGCATCCAGGTTGTGCTCCAGTTCCTTGCCGGTGCAGGCCTCGTCCGTCAGATCCACCAGCATCAGGTGGTTGTCGGTGCCGCCGGAGACCAGCTTGACATTCCGATCCATCAGACCCTTGGCCAGAGCCTTGGCGTTTTTAATAATGTTTTCTCCGTAGGTGCGGAAGGAAGGGGCCAGTGCTTCGCCAAAGCAAACAGCCTTGGCGGCGATCACATGCTCCAGGGGCCCGCCTTGGGTGCCGGGGAAAATAGCCTTGTTGATCTTTTTGGAGAGCTCCTCGTCGTTGGTGAGGATCAAGCCGCCTCGAGGACCGCGAAGGGTTTTGTGGGTGGTGGTGGTGACCACATCCGCATAGGGTACTGGGTTCTGGTGACAGCCAGCGGCCACCAGACCGGCGATATGGGCCATATCCACCATCAGCATGGCGCCGTTTTCGTGAGCCAGCTGGGCGATTTTCTCAAAGTCAATGGCCCGGGGATAGGCGGATGCACCGGCGACTACCAGCTTGGGCTTGACCTCCTGGATCATAGCGCCCATTTTGTCATAGTCGATAAAGCCGTTGGTGTTGACGCCGTAGGAAACAAAGTGATAGTTTTTGCCGGACATATTGACAGGGCTGCCATGGGTAAGGTGTCCGCCCTGATTGAGATCCATGCCCAATACGGTATCGCCCAGCGCAAGCAGCGCAAAGTAGACCGCAAGGTTGGCCTGGGCACCGCTGTGGGGTTGTACGTTGGCATAATTTGCACCAAAAAGCTTGCAGGCCCGGTCGATGGCGATCTGCTCCACCTGGTCCACATATACGCAGCCGCCGTAATAGCGTTTGCCGGGATAGCCCTCGGCGTACTTGTTGGTGAGTACGCTGCCCATGGCGGCCATGACTGCGGGAGAAACAATATTCTCACTGGCAATCAGTTCAATGTTCTGGCGCTGACGGGTGAGCTCACGGCCCATGGCAGCGGCCACTTCGGGGTCCTGCAGAGCTACGGCGCCAATGGTATCAAGCATGGATTTGTACATAAGTTCCAAACTCCTTTGTCATTTGTCTGTGGTATAGTATACCGCAACTTGTCCCTGAGTACAAGACAAATGTATGCAAACCGTGGAAAATCACCGATTCAACCAAAAATCACCCCCATAATTCCCAATAAAACTGTGAAGAAAAC
>CBCTLT010000396.1:0-2117 GCA_965147785.1 uncultured Oscillospiraceae bacterium | reverse complement strand
CTATCAGATAATTTTGGCGCCAGAGAGATGTATCGCAAACTTGGGTATCGCGAAACCTATGAGTATTGGTTCCGTATCAAACGTTTTTCATAATCAACAAAGGAGGAAACACTATGAAGGTTGCACGTTTTGTTTTGAAGATCGTAGGAGCTTCCCTGACTCTGGCCGGCGCAATCTGCCTGCTCATCGGATTTTGGGACAGCCTATTTTCCTGCTGCAAGGACTGTGAAGAATAATTTCGTTTCACTAAAACCGCAAGCACATCAAAAGATGTCGCTTCTAGCCCTTTATCCGCACACAAAGGGCCGGAAATCGTAGATGTTACGATTTCCGGCCCTTTTCCTGCAAGGAAAGTTTAATCCTTACTTGGTGCCAAAGATACGATCGCCAGCGTCGCCCAGTCCCGGCACAATATATTTATCGTCATTGAGCTTCTCATCCACGCTGGCCACATACAGGTCCACGTCCGGATGCTCCTTACGAATCAATGCAATACCCTCAGGGCAGCCAATGATGTTCATGAGCTTGATGTTCTTGCAGCCATATCCCTTCAGGAAGGTGATAGCCGCAGCCGCACTGCCACCGGTAGCAAGCATGGGATCTACGATCAGCACTTCCCGCTCGGAAATATCGGGGGGCATCTTGCAATAATACTCCACCGGATTATGGGTCTCCGGGTCACGATACAGGCCGATATGGCCCACCTTGGCGGAAGGAATCAGATCAATGATGGTATCCACCATACCCAGACCGGCTCGCAAAATCGGCACAATGGCCAGCTTCTTACCGGACAGCCGTTTAAAGGTTCCGGTAGCAATGGGGGTCTCGATGGTCACATTCTCCAGAGGCAGATCTCTGGTCGCCTCATAGCACATCAGCGCTGCGATCTCTCCCACAACCTCACGAAACTCTTTTACCCCAGTATTCTTGTCCCGCAGAATGGACACCTTGTGCTGGATCAACGGATGATCTAAAACATGCAGTTCTCCCATTTCAAGAATCTCCTTTCAATTTAAACTGGTCTGACGTCTGTAGACGAGCCAACCGTTCCCGTTCCGCCTGGCTCAGACGCAGATAGTTAGGCGTCAGCTGCTCTGGCGTCACAGTATGTCCCTGGGCCACCATAACCTCCGCCGCCATCGCCACACCGCTGGCCCGCTGCATCTCCAGATGCATCGGGGGGTAGACCAGCGTCAGCCCTTGGTCAAGGGTATTATAGCACAATCTGCTGCCGTCTCCAACCAAAAAAATCGGTTTTTCGGACTTTTCCAAATCTTTTTTTAATTCCTCTATCGAAATAGCCCGATCCTCTGTGATCCGGCGCAGATGCTGCCCATCGGACGCGAAAAGCGCGTTGTATACCTGACTACGCCGGGCATCCATCACCGGGCAAATGGTACCGCGCAGATGCCGAAGTTGGTAGGCCATTCCCTCCAGGGTGCTGACACCGCAACAGGGTTTCTCTGCCGCCCATGCCAATCCTTTCGCCGCTGCGACACCGATACGGACCCCGGTAAAGCTGCCGGGACCTTTTGCCACCGCGATGCAGTCGAGATCCCGGACTGTCATGTCGCAGTCCAGAAGTATCCGCTCTGCCATGGGCATCAGCGTGGCCGAATGGGTTTTCCCATTGTTGACAAAGCTCTCCGCCAGCAGCACGCCATCTTCCAGCAGCGCCACAGATGCCGCCTTCGCCGAGGACTCAAAGGCTAAGATCCGCAAATTGCTCTCCCCCTTCCAAGGTGATGATTCGTCCGTTCTCCTCCTCCGGATTCCGGCGAATAGAAATCCGCAGCGGATTTTCCATGGCGTCCGCCACCCGTTCGCTCCACTCTACCGCCAGAATGCCGCCCCGCTCCAAATAGTCTTCCCAGCCAATATCAAACAGCTCCTCCGAGGAGGACAACCGGTACATATCAAAATGAAACAGCGGAATCTTACCCGGGTATTCGTTGACGATGGTATAGGTGGGACTGGTGACCCGTTCCGTGATTCCCAACCCCCGGGCCAGCCCCCGGGTAAAGGCTGTTTTTCCAGCCCCCAGGTCGCCCTCATAGGCGATCACCGTGCCAGGTTTGAGCTTTTTTGCCAATTGCTCTCCCAACTGCTCCGTTTCC
>CBCTLT010000395.1:0-2117 GCA_965147785.1 uncultured Oscillospiraceae bacterium | reverse complement strand
TCAAAGAGGCTGTCCCATAAATGCCTCAGGTCACGTTTTTTCTACTAACACGAAATGATTTGTCACCAAATCTCGTTTGTGCTATGATAAGAGCAAAAAAGGGAAGTTTATGGGGAGGTGTCATACAGATGCTCAATGAAGCGTCCATTCGCTGCTTCCTGACAGTGGCGGAGACTCTGAGTTTTACAGAGGCGGCCAAGATCATGTATATGACCCAACAGTCAGTGAGCAAATATATTGCGAAGCTGGAGGAGGATCTGGGCTTCCAGCTGTTTATCAGGACACACCACTATGTGATGCTGACGCGGGCTGGTGAGAATTTCTATCGCTTTTTCAGCGAGATGAACCGGCAGTACGACCGGGTGATGGAGGAGACCAGACAATACTACAATAATATGTACAATTCCCTTCATATCGGTTATCTGGAGTGGTTGGAGATATCCTCCAGTATTGGCAAGGCCCTGAGAATGGTGCAGCAGGGGAACCCTGATCTGAAATTTGTGGGAGAGAAGCATCCCCAGTACGAGCTCAATGAGCTATTTCTGGACCGGAAGCTGGACCTCATTATCACCTATAAGGAATTTGCACCCAAGGGCACAGGGCTGAAAAAGCTGAAAATCATGGATACGCCGCTGGTGCTGCTGGTTTCACCGGAGCATCCCAAGGCCACGGATGAAGCCACTGTAGACGATTTCCGACATGAGCCCTTTATCAAGGCGGCCTCCAGTCGTGAAACCCTGTCAGAGAGCAAAAATCGAGCGCGCCGGCAGTGCCGAGAGCTGGGCTTTACCCCCACGGAAATCGTGATTTCTCCCAATTTGGAGTCGGCCTATATGGCCACGGAGTTTGGACAGGGCGTGCTGGTATCCACCATGCTCTCCCGGATGAGCCTCCACAGTGAACTCAAATGCTATGACATTGGCGTCACGGAGGAATTGCTCTGCTTCTGGCATGAGGATCAGGAGAACCCGGCGGTGGCTGCCTTTGCCTCCGTGCTGGAGCAGGTCCATCAATAAGTGTCAACAACAAAACACCGGAAGGAAATACCCTTCCGGTGTCTGTTATGTTATATGCGCTTTAACCAGTGAGACGCCTGGCGCCGGCTTTGAAAAATATGGACAGTGACATCGGTAGCTTCTGCCAGACGTGTTCGGTATTTTTGCCGATGTAACCGGGGAAACTGCCAGACGCTTTTGATGAATTCCCAGTCAAAACGTTCCGGACAGTTGCCGCCCGTGTCAGGTCGAGGTTTCCCGTAATTCTTTATTACCCGGGTGACTACACCCCAAAGACATTGTAGCCGGGAATAGTCCAGAAACAGGACGGTATCGCAGAATTGAAGCCGAAGGGGCAGAGTGCGACCGTAATTCCCGTCTATAATCCAGCGAGGCTTTTGCAGTTCCGCCAGCAATCGGGCGTCAAAGACCTCTCGGGGAACCTGCGTCCAGTTATCCTCCCAAAACAGCTGGTCCAGATGAATGAGAGGCAGGCCGGTCTGTTTCGCCAGCTGTCTGGACAGGGTGGTTTTTCCGCTGCCGGGACAGCCGATGATAAGAACCCGATCCATGTTACGACTCCGGAACTTCCGGTTCATAGGCGGCCTGGATTTTGGCATATACCTCCGGTTGATTCTGTTGCATATCCAGGCTCTTCATGTCCGGGCCAGTCCAGATGTGGAGGGTCCGGGCGCTGCCGCAGAGCTGCCCATTAAACCAAGTTTCATAGCGTAGCTCCAGCTTTTTTGGGGCATAAGCCGATAGCCGGGTCCGAATCTGTACGGTGCCGGGATAGGTGGCCGGAGCATTGTATCGAAGATCCAGCTCCACCAGAGGAGGATTGATTCCTAGGGCGTTCATATCGGCATAGGAAAAACCCATCTTCTCAAAAAAATCCATTCTGGCGATCTCATACCAGATGGGGTAGACGGCATGATGGACGATGCCCATGCGGTCACAGTCGGGGTAGCGAACGTCAATGGTGGTTTCGGAAATCATAGTGTAGGCCTCCCAGTGTTATTGCGTATATTATACCATAAAAAAGCAAAAAGTACAGCCGGCCAATTTGCCGGCTGTATCAAAAAGAGCCGGAGCCGCATAGGCTCCGGCTTTGCATTATTT
>CBCTLT010000394.1:0-2126 GCA_965147785.1 uncultured Oscillospiraceae bacterium | reverse complement strand
TATACCGTTTTACGTTCTTTTCATAGATCCGGCGCAACCCCTTGAGCAGAAGCCGCTGGTCCACCACCACATTCCGGCTGCAATGAGGCGCAATGATTTCCGCCAGTGAACCGGTAGCAATGACCGTGCAGTTGCCGCCCAGCTGTGCTTCCATTCTGGAAACCAGACCGTCCAGCATGGCTGCCGTACCAAATACGGCCCCGGATTTCATGGAATCAATGGTATTTTTTCCAATGATCTCCCGGGGTGCCTCCAGAGAAATCCGCGGAAGCTGATCGCAGGCATCTGCCAGAGCCGCTGCGGATAAGGCTGCGCCAGGTGCAATCACCGTTCCCACAAAACTCTTTTTTTCGTTGACCGCACAGAGGGTGGTGGCCGTGTCCAGATCCACAACGATCAGCGGAGCCGGATATTCCGCTGCCGCTGCCACCGCATTGACCACTAGATCGCTGCCCAAGGCTGCAGGATTGTCCATGAGGATATTGAGACCGGTTTTTACACCGGGCCCCACCCCCAGAGGTTCCTTTCCCAGGATCAGCCGCAATGCAGCTTTAATCTCATTGATCAGCGCAGGCACTACAGAGGAGATAATCCCCCCCTGGATCTCCCCAGCCGAAATTCCATGCAGGTCCAGAATACTCCGAAAGGCAATGGCATATTCGTCTCCGGTGCGGCTTCGATCCGTGGCAATCCGGGAGGTAAACAGCAGTTTTTCCCCCGCAAACACGCCCAGCACCAGATTCGTATTTTCAACACTAAGCGTCAGAATCATGTTTCTGCGTCCTTTCTTTCGGTATTCTTCTGGAGCTATTGTACCTGAAACCGGAGAAATAATCAAGAAATATCGGATTTACCTTGTATTTGCCCAAAAAAATGATATGATTATGGTACATTGAATTCAGGAGGTCCTCCTATGTTACAGGGAAAAAACGTACTGCTGGGCGTCACCGGCGGTATTGCAGCCTATAAAATTCCCAATCTCTGCTCCATGCTTGTCAAGCGTGGCGTTAATGTGGAAACCATTCTTACGGAAAATGCACAAAAGATCGTCTCTCCCATTCCCTTTGAAAGTCTGTCCGGCAACCGCTGTCACACGGACACCTTTGATCCCATGGATACGTCCAAAATTGAACACATCGCACTAGCCCGGCAGGCGGATCTGCTGGTGATCGCCCCTGCCTCCGCCAACATCATTGCCAAGCTGCGCTGGGGATTAGCGGACAATATGCTCTCCACCACAGCTCTGGCCTGCACCTGCCCCATTCTGCTGGTTCCTGCCATGAATACCAACATGTACGAAAATCCGGCCACCCAGGAAAATCTGGACGTGCTGCGGAAACGTGGATTTCTTATCATGGAGCCTGACTCCGGCCGGCTGGCCTGCGGCGCAGTGGGCCCTGGAAAAATGCCGGACCCTGCGGATATTTTTGACCGCATCGAAGCCGAAATCGCATTTCCAAAGGATCTGTCCGGCCTCCATGTGCTGGTCTCCGCTGGTCCCACCCAAGAACCCATTGATCCGGTGCGGTACATCACCAACCACTCCTCCGGCAAAATGGGCTATGCCCTGGCCCACGCCGCCATGCTTCGCGGGGCTGCAGTAACCCTGGTGTCCGGTCCCACAGCACTCAAGCCCCCTCCCCTGGTGAACACGATTCCGGTGGTCACAGCCCAGGATATGTACGAGGCCATCACCCAGCAGGCCCCTCAGGCCGACATCATCATCAAAGCCGCAGCCGTAGCGGATTATACCCCTGCCACCGTGGCGGATAACAAAATCAAGAAAACGGATGGAGACATGTCCATCCCCCTACGCCGCACCCAGGATATTCTGGGCCATCTGGGCAGCAACCGCATCCCTGGTCAATTTCTCTGCGGCTTTTCCATGGAGACGGAAAACATGCTGGAAAACAGCCGTAAAAAACTGCAAAAAAAGCACTTGGATATGGTGGTGGCCAACAACGTCAAGGTGGCCGGCGCTGGCTTTCAGGGAAATACCAACGTCATCACCATCATCACCGCAGATGCCGCCGAAGAGCTGCCTCTCATGGACAAAGAGGAGGCTGCCCATGCCATTCTGGATCGGATTGTCTCGCTACGCGGCTAATCCAATTCCACATCGGCTG
>CBCTLT010000393.1:0-2140 GCA_965147785.1 uncultured Oscillospiraceae bacterium | reverse complement strand
GGATGGCCTGGGACGACGCCTTCCGGCAATATCTACAGGAGCTGGACCGGGAAAAGCCGGTGCTGGCCTGCGGGGATCTGAATGTGGCCCACAATGAGATCGATTTGAAGAATCCCGGTCCCAACCGGGGCAACGCGGGATTCTCCGATCAGGAACGGGGCAAATTCTCCGAACTGCTGGCGGCGGGCTTTACGGATTCCTTCCGGTATCTATACCCCGATGCCACAGGGTGCTATAGCTGGTGGAGCTACCGCTTCAATGCCAGAAAGAACAACGCAGGATGGCGCATTGACTATTGGCTCCTGTCCGATCGTCTCCGGGAACAGGTGGAGGAGGCCACCATTGAAACAGAGATTTTTGGTTCCGACCATTGTCCGGTGACACTAACACTTCAGATGCCCTTGTGAATCCTGCACAAAAAAAGCGATAAAAAGGGCGAAAAATACTTCAGCACAGTGAAGCTTTTTCGGGGAAAAGCGGTTGACAAATAAAATAAGTGTTGTATAATCCATTGGTGTAATGTATTAAAGTGTCTCCTTTCCCCAGGGAAATGGGACCGGTTGGAGGTACAACATGAAAAAACTGAAAAAGCTTTTGGCGCTGCTGACGGCAGTTGCCATGTTGACTGCTATGACGGCCTGCGGCACGTCTGAGAGTGCCAGCGAGAAATCCGAAACAAGCTCCCAGACCACCGAAAGCACTACGGCAGAGGAAACCACTGGAGCGGCGGAAGGCTCTCAGGCGGAGCCCACGGTGGAAGGCACCTACAAGGTAGGCATTTGCCAGCTGGTGCAGCACGAGGCCTTGGATGCCGCGACCCAGGGCTTCAAGGATGCTCTGACGGAGAAACTGGGAGACAGCGTCACCTTTGACGAGCAGAACGCTTCCGGAGATTCCGCTAACTGCTCCACCATCATCAACGGCTTCCTCTCCGATGGTACGGACTTGATTTTGGCCAATGCCACGGCGCCCCTGCAGGCTGCTGCTGCCGCCACCTCCGAGGTTCCCGTGCTGGGCACCTCTGTGACGGACTATGCCACGGCCCTGGAGCTCAGCGACTGGAACGGTACCGTAGGAACCAACGTGTCCGGTACTTCCGATCTGGCGCCCCTGGACCAGCAGGCAGCTATGATCAAGGAACTGTTCCCTGATGCCAAAAAGGTGGGACTGCTGTACTGCTCCGCGGAGCCCAACTCCGTGTATCAGTGCGACGTGATGGAGGAGTATTTGACGGAAGAGGGCTACGAAGTACAGCGGTTTGCATTCACCGATACCAACGATGTCTCTTCTGTAACGCAGTCCGCTTGTGAATCCGTGGAAGTCATCTATATCCCCACCGATAATACGGCGGCCTCCAACACCGAGGCCATTGCCAATATGGTCCTGCCTGCCGGTACCCCTGTGGTGGCCGGTGAGGAAGGCATTTGCAAGGGCTGCGGTGTGGCTACCCTCTCCATCAGCTACTATGATCTGGGCTATGCCACCGGCGAAATGGCCTATGAGATTCTGGTGAACGGTGCGGATGTATCCACCATGCCTGTGGAATACGCGGCTACGGTTACCAAGAAATATAACGCTGCCAACTGCGATACCCTGGGCATCACGATTCCCGACGGGTATGAGGCCATCGAAGAGTAATTGGGCTTTGGACAGCGGAAAAAGGGCATCCTTTTTCCGCTGCCTTTTGCACGTTTTCAGGGGGAAACCCTGTTTTTGGATGTTGAATAGGAGCATGGAGGTGTCCTTATGGATTTTCTGTTGGCACTCCTCAAGTCCATGCCCGGTGCGGTAGCCCAGGGCATGATCTGGGGCGTAATGGCCATTGGTGTGTACATCACGTATCGGATCCTGGATGTGGCAGATTTGACGGTGGACGGATCTTTGGCCACCGGTGGTGCGGTATGTGTGCTGCTGACCCTCAACGGGGTCAATATCTGGGTGGCGCTGGTGATTGCCGTGATTGCCGGCATGCTGGCCGGTTTTGTGACGGGTATGTTCCATACCTTCTGCGGAATCCCGCCCATTCTTGCGGGCATTCTGACTCAGCTGGCCCTGTACTCCGTCAATTTGCGGATCATGGGCTGGGGGACCGGCGGCGGAAAAGCCAACCTGCCCATCAGTGTGGATAAGTATGATCTGG
>CBCTLT010000392.1:0-2164 GCA_965147785.1 uncultured Oscillospiraceae bacterium | reverse complement strand
TCAAAGAGGCTGTCCCATAAATGCCTCAGGTCACGTTTTTTCTACTAACACGAAAAGAAATATGCCGGGCAGAAGGTTTCCCCACTGTCCGGCATATATTGGTTTTGTCCGTCCTATCTTCCCCGCTGAAACAGTTCCTGAATCAGACTATTCTCTCGGGTCAGATCCGCCAGCACCAGCGCACAGCAGCCCGTTCGCGGCTGATAGCAGTATAGGCGCAAAAACTTACCGTTCTCCTCCCACAGTTCTTCCATGGAGCGGGTACCGCCGTTGATGGCCACATCGGCAAACACCGTCAGCCATTTGGGATTGCCCAAGCCTTTGAGAACCGTCAGGGGCTGATCCTGAACCGCCTCCAGCCGGACGTGTTCCAGCTCCTCCATGGCCCGGTTGCAGTAGCGCACCACAAAGTCCGCACCGCCCCTGCGGCTCCGATAGACCAGTTCCAGCACACAAAGGGGCAGCGGCAGTTTTCCCACCCAGTCATTGAGCGCCTCCACCGGGCATGGCGTCCAGCTCTCCTCCTGGCTTCCCGCGGGAATGACCTTTGGTTTTTCCTTGAGCCGGTCCGAGCGAACCCTTCGTTTGAACTGTGCGCCATCCTTCATGGTAATGACGCCGGATTTTTCCTGCTTGATATAGGTTTTCGAAACAACGATGCCCCGGTTGATGCTGGAAAAAATCTCCTCTGGCAGTTCTGCATAGATATCCTTGAGACTCCGGTTGGTACATAGGGCACTGCCGTCTGTCCTGGTGATCTTCGTCTTTCTGCCCTCTATGGTGATGTAAAGTATATCATCTACCGGGACCTGCACCTTGCGGTAGTCCGCCTGCACCGTCAAAAAACGTTTTTCTCCCACAGTTGGCACGCCCCCTTTTGTTTTTCGATTAAATTGTATCAAAGGGTTAATTTTATGTCAACTGCAATTCTGAAATTTTTATCTTTTTTTCAGTTGTATATTTTCTCAATATTGGCCGATTTTTTGTACTTTTTCTGCATATTGTGTTGGTTTTTCCTTCCTCCACAAGGGGTGGGGTCCAGTGCAGTTTTCTTGGAGAAATACACAGTTATGTCAATCTTCCTGCTGTTCCTCCAGCCCGGTAATGCAATAGGCAAACAGCGGCGTTTCCCCATCGGACGGGATGTAGTCCGTCAGAGTCAGACGGTAGGTTCCCACTGCGGTTCCGTTTTCCAGAAGCTCCGCTTGGCAGAGATAGCTGCCGTCCTCCTGAAGCTCCGGCTCAGATACGGTCACTTCCATAGAGGCAAGGTCCCAGGAGGTCACTGAATAAACTTCTCCCTCATCTCCGTATTCCGAAGTCACCAGCGGATTTTCCTCCCCCAGAGAGGGGTACTGCCCCTCATAGGGTCCAAACAGAGCTGCCACAAAGGGCGACAGATCCTCCGCTGCGATCTTCAGCACATCGCCTTCCGCAGATATGTCCGGGCTCTGGGTTCCCACCTGGCCAATCAAATATCCCACCGACCGCCAGAAATACACCGGGTCTATGTTGTTATAGGAAAGCCCATCCATATATACCGCGCAGACTGCGCTTTTGATGGCCAGCTCCGTCAAATCCGTTTCCAGGGGCGTTTCCGCCGAAGATTCGGCCAGTTTCTCCATTCCGGATGCCTCCTCCGCGGAAACCATCGTTCCATCCGTCACAGTCCCCTGTTCCTCCGGTGTCTCAGCAATGCTTGCAAGTCCGAAGGTCTCCGGGGTCTGGGCGACGGAGACAGAGGATTCCGGCTGCTCGCCGCAGCCCACCAGTAGGCAAAGCATCGTTCCCAACAGGATCATAGTCTTTATTGTATATTTCATCGATCGCACCTCATTTCCATCAGATTATGTGCAGAATACCATGGATTCGGGGAAAAAGCAACATTTCTCCCTGGATCTCCTTCTATTTTTCAAACTCTGGAGCCCAAACGCGCCGGCATTTCGGCAGTGCTCTTTTGCATAGCGCACAAAAAAACGATGCAATTTCCTTTTTTTTCAGCGAAAACACAATTGACCCACCCCAAAATTTGCTGTATAATGTGCCCATACAGCAAGGGCGCTGTGAGGTCATGGTCATCTCACGGCGCCTGTCTCATTATGTAACCTTTTTCCACGGAGATTAAGTAAAGGAGTCTGATTCTTATGGCAGCAAACACCAAGGA
>CBCTLT010000391.1:0-2176 GCA_965147785.1 uncultured Oscillospiraceae bacterium | reverse complement strand
AGACAAACACCTGATGATTGCCACTGTCTACGGCAGACCCGCAGACATATATGTGGTTCTCATCGACCAACAGATGGCTGATTAAATCAACCTCATGGAAAACCATCGGCTCTGTTGTTATTACACCGTTGGAGAATGCAATTTTCTTGCACTCCGCACCAGAGAACCAACTGACACCCCAAGTCCCGGATGGATGCATAGCAACATAATCCAGCCCCTCATAGGACGCCGTCTGTGCGCCATCCTTCCAGCTGATCAGCGGCTCCATGAAATTTGCAAGCCAGATAGCCCCAGTGGTGTCAGCAGAAATATTTTCATATTCTGTCTCCAGCGCAATATCCTCTGCAAATGTCAGGGATGTACCGTCGTAACCATAGCGCTTCAGCGCACCGTCCACCAGGAGAAACACCTGATCCCCGACCACAGCAGCAGCGTGATCGAAGGTTTCCTTTGTCATAATACAGTCTGTGATGGGGAGCCACTGGCTGTCCAGCGTGTAGGTACCAATCATAACGCTACGCGCTTGGGCAGAGAAGGGCTCGCCTTCCCAGTACCAGGGGCCATCCACATTTCCGATGTCCTTCAGGTTGATCGTCAGTCCGGACAGCAGCTTATCCACCCGCTCGTCCGCGTACTCGCCAATGATCTCGATCAAAACGGTTGCGCCGGCGCCCTCCGCGCGACCAAAATACCGCAGGCACGGAGATCCCCAATAGTTTCCTTCGGCTTCAAGGCAGTCAATGCCGCCGACCTGCGTAAAGTCATAGGCCTGATTGACCGCGTATTCGTATTCGTCAAAGCCAAAGCTGGTGAGATAGTCGCGGAAGTTATACGGCCCTTCCACGGAAACACGGATCTCCGCATTGATGAGCGCCGAGCCGTCTGCTTCATCGGAGACCGTCAAAATGATTTTGGAGAATCCTTCCTCATCATAAAAATCATCTTCTTCGTAGACCCAGCCGTCCGCTTCATCGTAGGACAGATCCCACAGGTTGGTATTGATGGTTTTGGAGGATGCCATTGAGATAGATGCTGTTTCCGGCGGATCTGTTTCCGGCGGATCTGTTTCTGGTGGATCTGTTTCCAGGTCAGTTATTTCCGGCGCCTGGCTCGATGTATTTTCCATTTCATTCCCATTGAGCGATGGTTCCGTGGGTGGGTCGTTTCTGCCGCAGGCAGTGAGGCTGAACAGCATCAGCGCCGCAAGGAACAGGCACGACAGCTTGAACTTGGTTTTCATGGCCATTCTCCTCTCTGTCCTTTCTTATTTTTTGTTGCTGAAAAACGGCGTCAGCAGCTCGGCTACCTTGCTGATGGGCATGGTCTGCAGGATCACCTTGCCGGGTCCCCGGACAACGGTATTGAAAATACCCTCTCCGCCCAGGAGCATGTTCTTTGCGCCCTTGACCGCAACCACATCCATGGTGCAGCTCTCCTCCATAGCCGCCAGGTACCCCGTGCTGACCAGAAGCTCCTGTCCGGCGCCCAGGTCATATTCTGCCGCGTGACCGTCGATCTCAATAAAGGCGATCCCGTTTCCGCTCAGTTTCTGCATGATGAAGCCCTCGCCGCCAAAGATGCCGGAGCCCAGTTTTTTCTGGAAGTGCATGGATAGTTCCACACCCTCCTCAGAGGCAAGAAACGCGCTTTTCTGCACAATCATGGACCGGCCGGCACTGATGTTCAGAGCCTTGATGGCCCCGGGAAAGCTGGAAGCGAAGGCGATGAACCCGTCCCCACCCTCTGCGGTGAACTTGTTCTGGAATGCGGAATCACCGGACACCAGCCGCCCCAGCATCTTCTTCATACCGCCTCCGGTGGTGGTTTCCATTTTCATATTTGGGCTCATCCAGCTCATGCTGCCGCTCTCCGTGATCATGGATTCGCCTGGGGACAATTCACATACGACGACCGGCAGATTTTCTCCTAAAATTTCATACTTCTTCATGGTGGAGCTCATTTCATGTTCGTTGTGTTCTATTGCTCCAAGATATTCTTATCCGTTGATTGCGCCGCCGCAAAACTCGCAGCAGCCGCTGGCATCCGGTGTGGTGGTCGCCCCGCAGTACGGACAGGTCACCGCCGCCTTGGGTGCTGCTGCCGCGGCCGCTTCCTCCCGCGCCTGCTGCCGGACCTGCAGCAGCGCATCCCGGATCTCACAGCCCATTTCCTCATA
>CBCTLT010000390.1:0-2179 GCA_965147785.1 uncultured Oscillospiraceae bacterium | reverse complement strand
CCACTGCCCCGCTGTTTGAAAATTGACCGTCCCTGTTCGTATTTTGTCTATGGAAAAGCCGGAACAATCCCGTTATACTGTAAGTATCCCAATTCACCAACACCCTGATGGTCTGATCCAAATATTACCGACAGGGGGCAATCCTATGGGAACCTATACCAAGGAACAGCTTGCTTCCAGAATCACGAATCTCCGGCAGCTGGAGAATGTGATGAGCAAGTATGCGTTTCTCACCTATTATAAGCGTTTCGACGAGGCCATGCAGAAATTCTGGTGCCAGAGCGCTGCCGTTCCGGTGCTGACCACCAACGACAAGAAATTTACCGGCTATCCCGCCATCTATCACTACCTGGTGGAGCAGGGCGAGGAAGACACCCGTGCTGGTGACGAGATCATGCGTAAGATGTTCCCCGATGAGTTGGGAGCCAAGCATGACAGCGAGATCTGGGGCGTGGGCACCGCCATGGTCCACACCATCACCACCCCAGTCATCGAACTGGCCGAGGATGAGCAGACTGCCAAGGCCATGTTCTATTCTCTGGGGGCCTGCACCGAGATCGATCCGGAAAAGGGTCCCAAGGCCCATTGGGTCTGGGAAAAATACGCGGTGGACTTCATCCGGGAGAAGGACGGCTGGAAGATCTGGCATCTGGTCATCATGACCGATTTCAAGACCCCGGTGGGACAAAACTGGGCCCAGGTCAACCTGGCCCCCACTGGCTCCTATTATACCGCCTACACGCCCAAGGTCTCTCCCCAGGAAGGCGTACCCGTCCCCCAGCCCTACCGCACCTTCTCAGAGACCTTCTCCTACGCATAAAAAACTGATCCGGCAGGAAATCCATAGAGATGGATTTCCTGCCGTTTTTTTGCTGTTTCCAGCCGGATTTTGCGGTTTTTTCAGAAAGCTGCAAAATAAGGGGTAGGCATGTGGATTTTTTATGATATAATAGGTTATGGGTGTAACATTCGAGGCTTTGCCTCGCCGTTTCGCCTGCCAAATGACGAGGAGGACCTTTAATGATCAGTGCGAAAGAATACTTTGAAAAATACCTGACCTGGAAGCGCAGTGAATCCAATCTGCGCTCTGCGTCTTTTTCCTATGAGTCCTACGCCTCCCTGGATCTTGAGACCCTGCAGCAGGAGGCCCAGCAGGACAACCCCAGTGCCCAGGAGGAACTGGGAGAACGCTATCTCTTCGGTCTCAACGGGCTGGATGCCGACCCTGCCAAGGCGAAGGAGCTGTTTGCCCAGGCCGCGCAGCAGGGCCATCCCGACGCCATGCATATGCTGGCGGACATCCACCGTACCGATGAGTACGGGATGCTGGACTACGAGCAGTATTTTCCTCTGCTGAAGCAAGCCGCAGAGCAGGGTTCCTGGAAGTCCATGTTCAATCTGTCCTGCGCCTACTACAAGGGCAAAGATGCCTATGAGGGCCACGGCCCCGATGCAGATCCTGCCGCTGCCCTGAACTGGAGCATGCGCTGCGCCGTGATGACCATGAACCTGCTGGACCTGTTCTTCACCAACCGGTGCTCCAACGGTTTCACCGACTATCTCGACGGGGTATTCGCCCTGTTTGTCCAATCCATCTGTGTCTCCGCCCGGCAGCTGATCCGAGGGGATGGAGTGCCCAAGAACCTCAAACGGGCTAAGGCCATGCTGGAAGACGCTCAGTCCTTCTACAAGCACTACTTCAAAGCGGAATGCAGCGATTTTCGCTCTCTGCTCCAGCACTGTAACGGATAAGCATTTAAACATGAAAAGCCCGACGACAGGCCGTTTCTGGTACTGTCGTCGGGCTTGCTTTATCCTATAGACTTGATTACGGGCATACCACGATGGTTCCGGTGTAGACCTGACCAGCCTGTGGCACCACGGCCTTTCCATCTACGGTGACCTGCCCCTTCAGGACACTGTCGCCGGAAACCTCCAGCCGGGTCAGATAGCAAGTCCCGGTGGGTGTCCAGGTGGAACCGTTTTTCAAGATTACCCAGACACCGTTGTTTACCGTCGGCGCCGGGGTATTGGTGAGCTCACCCAGGTAGGTGGCATTTTGGGAGACGATGCAGCCCAACTTTGGCTGGAGCTTCTCTTTGCCGATGACCACCAGCTGCCCCTGTTCATCATAGTCCGGCGTAAAGAAGAACTGAGGCTCGGGCATCTTGGGCATCTC
>CBCTLT010000389.1:0-2201 GCA_965147785.1 uncultured Oscillospiraceae bacterium | reverse complement strand
CTTCAAATTACCGTCATTATATCACATGATTTTTAAAATGTGAAGAGGGGCAATACTGGACCGGCCTCCAAGGCACGATGACGCAGCGTACCCGCTTCCAACACCATATATCCATGGGCGCTTCCCTCCTTGGGAATGGAAATGGAACCGGGATTTGCGTACCAATATTGGTTCTCCCGGCGAATCGCCGGCACATGGGTATGGCCGCAAAGCAGCAGGCAGTCCTTTGGAAGTGGCATCTGCTGGTCCTTATGGCCATGAACCCCATAGATAGTCATACCTTCCCAGTACAGGAGAGCCCATTCTGCCAAAATGGGAAACTCCAGCATCATTTGATCCACCTCTGCGTCACAGTTGCCGCGAACACACAGGATCTGCTCCTTTTTCTCATTGAGCATGGCTGCCACCCGCTTGGGGGCATAGTCCTTGGGAAGATCATTTCTGGGGCCATGATATAGAATGTCTCCCAACAGCAGCAGTTTTTGCGGCTGCTCCCGCTCCAGCAGTTTTTCCGTGTAAAAGGCAGAACCATGGAGGTCTGAGGCAATCATCAGTTTCATGTTACGTTCCTTTCTTACAGCAGAGGAAGCATGCCCCCTCAATACTGTCCACAAGTTCCACGCTGGAAAATCCAGCCTGGAGCAGCAACTCCGTCTCATGTTCCACCGTTAAGGGCGTATCGAAGTGAACAAACACATTGTCAGGAATCCCACTGCTGCGCCGCTTTTCCCGGCACGTTTCCATCAGTAGTTCCTCTTCCTCCCGGCAGCAGGCCAGATAGTCCACCTCCCAAAACTGTCCCCCGGATTTCAGAGCACGGTATATCCGCCGATAGAGTCCCAGCTTTCGTTCCGGCGTAAAATGGTGGAGGCTTTCCACGCTCACCGCACAGTCAAAGCATTCGTTTCCCAGTTCCGTTTGAAAATAGTCTCCCTGGATGCACCGCACCTGGGGATGCTTTTTTTGCAGCTGAGCCAGCATGTCCCTGGAAAGATCTACCCCTGTAATTTGCAGTTTCGGAAAACACTTCAGCAGCTCATCGATCTCCAGCCCCGTACCGCAACCAAGATCCAGCAGTGTTTGCGTAGCTTCCGGGATCAGCTCAGGAAGCCGGCGATAAGCCTCTTGCCAAATCGCCATATGGTCCTCATACTGCTCCAGACGAACGCGAAAGAAATCCGTCATTTCCTCCAGGGGTTCCTTCTTGGTCTCCTCCAGCCACTGCCGAAGCTCCCGCATATGGGCGGAAATATCCGGTCGAATGACAATCTCAGGCATCCTTGATTCCTCCATTACAGTTGTTCCACCCGCCGAAGCCACCCAGCCGCAGAGGCGTCGCTAGGCATTCTCCAGTCCCCTCTGGGGCTGAGACAGACCGAACCTACCTTGACCCCGTCCGGCAGGCAACTCCGTTTAAACTGCTGCTGAACAAACCGGCGATAAAAGTTCTTCAGCCAGTTCTTGATGGTCTCATGATCAAAGTCATTCTGAAAGGCTCTCTTTGCCAGATGATAGATCTTTTCTGGTGTAAATCCGAACCGCAGCACATAGTAGAGAAAAAAATCATGGAGGGCATAGGGCCCCACAATGCTTTCTGTCTCTTGAGCAATTTCCCCATTTTCGTCCGGCGGAAGCAGTTCCGGACTGATGGGAGTATCCAGCACATCCCGCAGTACATCAACGCTGGCCGGGAAAACCTGGTACTCCACAAGAGAATCGATCATCCAGCGAATCAGGGTTTTGGGAATAGAGGCATTGACGCCATACATGCTCATGTGGTCCGCGTTATAGGTACACCAGCCCAGAGCCAGTTCGCTGAGGTCGCCGGTGCCGACCACCAGTCCCCCCACCTTTCCTGCATAGTCCATCAGCACCTGGGTCCGCTCCCGCGCTTGGGAATTTTCAAAGGTCAAATCCGTCACAGCCCGGTCATGGCCAATATCCCGAAAATGCTGTTCCACTGCTGCGGCAATTGGAATGGTCACAGAGGTAACGCCAAGGCTTTTCATCAATTCTAGGGAGTTGTTGTAAGTCCGGTCCGTGGTGCCAAAGCAAGGCATGGTAATTCCCACCACATCTGACTGGGGCCGTCCAAGCTGCCGCATGGCCTCCGCTGACACCAGCAGCGCCAGGGTGGAATCCAATCCGCCGGATACCCCCACCACAGCCTTGCTGCCCGTAACGCTGAGCCGCTTTTTCAG
>CBCTLT010000388.1:0-2202 GCA_965147785.1 uncultured Oscillospiraceae bacterium | reverse complement strand
TGGACCGAGGTGGATATGTTCACCATGGAAACCCAGTTTAATCTGATGGTGGCAGCCGGGGAATACACGGACATCATCTCCGGGGTAGTGCAAAATTACTCCACCGGGGCAATCGGCGCCTATGAGGATGGCGTAATTATTGATATTGCCGATCTGGTCTATGACAATATGCCCAACTACTGGAATTTGGTTTTTGCCGATTCGGAAACCGCAAAATACGTCACCACAGAAGACGGGCAAGCCCTGGCGGTCTACGTGGTCAACGATCAGCCCCTGACAGAGCGGGGATTGCTGATCCGCAGCGACTGGCTCAGCGAGGTTGGTATGGACACGCCGGAAACCTTTGAGGAACTGGAGGCAACCCTGACGGCGTTTCAAAATACCTTTGGCTGTTCGGATCCTCTGTATGTGGGAGAGACAGGCCTGACCATTCCTGCCCTGACTTCGGGCTATGGCATCGTCTACTATAATGATGACCTGGCCCTGTATGTAGGAGAAGACAACAATCTGGTATCCTCTTATATGTCAGATGCCTATCGGGACTATGTGGAAATGATCAGCCGCTGGATCCAGAAGGGGCTTGTAAACGGAGATATGCTGCTCAACAGCGATAGTGTCAGTATGAATGACACCCAGACCTATATCTGCAACGACAATACCGGCGCCTTCCACACCTCGGCCAACCAGCTTTCCACCTACTATACTTACACCACCAGCGAAACCTTTGACGTAACGCCCATCAATGTGGTGGTCCGTAACGCCGGGGATGACACCATCAACCACTTTGGCAGCTATGAGCCTGTGCAGGCGGGACAGACCGTATCCATCTCCACAGATTGCTCGGATCCCGAGCTTGCCCTTCGCTGGATCGACTACTGGTACAGTGAAGAAGGCACCATGTATATGACCTATGGCATTGAAGACTATACATATACCGTGGCGGAGGACGGCACCGTTTCGTTCACAGATATGATCGTCAACAACACCGATGGCATGAGTCCTGAAGGCATGATCATGAAGTATAACTGCCAAGCCAAGATCTGCGGAATCATGATGCAAAAGGCCCTCTGGACCTACTACTCTGATAAGCAGAAGGAGGTTCTGGACTTCTGGTCCACCCAAGTGGAATATGACCGTTCCATCCCTAACTATGTGACGCTGACCACCGAGGAAAATGCTGCGTATACCAGCATCATCACCGACATCACTGCCTATGCCGAGTCCGAACTGACCAAATTCCTCTTTGGTGACCGGGACATCTCTGAATGGGATGCGTTCACCGCCGAGCTGACGGATATGGGGATAGAGGATGCCATTGCAATCTATCAGGGTGCATACGACAGACAGACAGCATAACGCCTACGGAAATGCCGGCCAGCCCTGGCAGGATTGGCCAGCATTTCGACATAATTTCAAAAAGGAGTCCAAACTATGATCGAAAAAATTTATGGAGCCGGTACCCATCTGGTGGATACCAATGTGTGCTGCGAACATCTCGTGATCGCCTCGGACGCAATATTAAAAGCACCGGAGCATCAGTATCTTGTCCTGACCGTAAACGGAAATTCCCATCCAGTCGCGGCAGGAGAGTACCAGGGAGACATTACCCTCTCCGTGGCAGAATACTATGTGGAGACGGTGTATCCGTCGGTCAACCGAGGCACTCCCATTGATCTGGAAGCAGCCCTCACCGTCCAGGACGGTTCCATTGTAGCCTCCCAGAGCATTCCCGCAGCCATCCACGGCGGAAAAATTACGGGCCGCAGCGCTTCGGAGTTCTACCTGGGTACCGATCGGGAGAATTTTGCGGGCATTATTGTGGACGGCGACTGCGAATACACGGTAAACGACGGCCGAATCGAAATGTCCGGTATGGGCCTCAACGATTTTGTGGGGATGGGCGCCGGGGTAGCCGCCCTGGGCGATTCCAAGGTCACCATTAACAACACCGACATCCATCTGACCTCCGTCACCCGCTGCGCCGTTCATGCCGGTGGAAAGAGCGTGGTCACAGTCAATAACAGCCGCATGAGCAATTACTCCCCGGATGCGGAACTCGGCAGTTGGAGCTGGGGAATCAGCGTGCGCGGTACGAACCGGCTGTGCCAGCTGGCTGACGATGCCGAGGTGCATTACAACAACTGCGAGCTGACCTCCAACGGCTGGGGCGTACTGTCCGTGGACGGATCCAACTACGCCAAA
>CBCTLT010000387.1:0-2204 GCA_965147785.1 uncultured Oscillospiraceae bacterium | reverse complement strand
CCGGGTGGGCCGGTCCAACCGCCGGGCCTTCGCCTATCTCACCTACCGCCGGGGCAAGGTGCTGCAGGAGACCGCCGCCAAGCGGTTGGCGGCCATCCGGGAGTATGTGGAGTTCGGCTCTGGCTTCAAGATCGCCATGCGGGATCTTGAAATCCGAGGCGCAGGAAATCTGCTGGGCGCCGAACAATCGGGCCATATGGTTTCCGTTGGCTATGATATGTATTTAAAACTCTTGGAGGAGGCGGTGCTGGAGCAAAAGGGAGAAACGCCGCAAGAAGAAAAGACCTGTTCGGCCGACATCAATGTATCCGCGAATATTCCGGAAATCTTTGTGTCTTCCGGAGAAGCTCGGATGGAGCTCTACCGGCGCATTGCCGCCATTCGTTCCGAGGCGGATGCCGACGACGTCATGGACGAGATCATTGACCGCTACGGAGAGCCTCCAAAACCAGTGATTGCACTGATTTCCATTGCACTGCTGCGCTCCCGTGCCGCAGCGGCAGGTATTCAGGAAATTACGCAGAAGGGGAAAACCATACTGTTTACCCTCAGGAACATCGATTTTCAGGCTGTCAGTGGCATCTGCTCTGACCCGCAGCTGAAAAAACGGGTCCTGTTTTCCGCCGGAGACACCCCAAAGCTTACCCTCAAATTGGAGGAACAGGAAAATCCTTTGAAGGTCTGCGAGAGCTTTGTCAAGAAGTTTACTGCTTTTTCCATCTCAGACATGCATTAGTCGCCGGTTTTCGGCAAAAATACTTTTAAAATTGTGAAAAAAGAATGAAATCAATTGCAAAATACCAGGAGTCACGTTATAATAGGCTCAAAACACGGCAGCCCTCTACTGCCTCGAGATAGGTGGAGATTATGATAAACCAAGAACCAAACGATAAGACAGTGCAGCGGAAGACCAATGCCACTGGAGCCAAATCCGGCAAGCGTCCCGCTGGTAACCAAAGGCCCACCGGCTCCCGGCCTATCAACGGACAGCGTCCGACCAACGGACAGCGTCCAGCCAATGGGCAGCGTCCGGCCAACGGGCAGCGTCCCATCAATGGACAGCATCCCGCCAACGGACAGCGTCGACCGGTCAACCGGGCAAACGGCAAAAAGAAACGGCAGGTGAACCCCCTGCTCATCACGCTGATTGTGGCGTTGGCACTGGTCGTCGCCGTATTCGCTGGCATTAGCATCTATGTGATGCGCTACAGCGATTATGACAAGATCCTGCCCAACGTCTATGTGGCCGGGATCGACGTGGGTGGCATGACCAAGGAAGAGGCCACCGCTGCCATTGAATCAGCCCTGTCGGAAACAACCCAGCAGAGTGTCAACGTAAACCTGCCGGACAGGGTGCTCACCTTTACCCCCCAGCAGGACACCGTGCTCATCAATGTGGACCAGGCGGTAGAGGAGGCCTATGCCTATGGCCGCACCAGCACCAGTCCCTTTGCCATCGCCCGAGCTATCAAAGCTGCACAGCGCACCAGAAACGACATCGACATCACCTCCGCAGTTGAGGTGGATACCGAGTATATCCAGAATCTGATCGACACCACGGCCGAGGAAGTCAACGTCACGCTGGTGGAGTCCGATGTGCAGACTGACATGGAGAACCGGACGATTACCGTCACCATCGGCACCCCTGGTCGCTCCATCGACACCGAAGAACTCTACACGCTGGTGTTCAATGCCTTTGCCAATTCTGACTACAGCGACATCGACTTTGATTATGACATGACCTATCCCGCCACGGTTCAGTTGGATACGCTCTATGAGCAGATGACCACAGAACCGGCCAACGCGGAATATGATCCGAATACCGACAGCATCATTCCGGAGACCGTGGGCTATACGCCCAGTACCGCCCTGGATAAGGCCAACGAGGAGCTTGCTATGGCCTCCTCCGGAGACGTGCTCACCTTTACCTTTGACGAAACACAGCCCGAGGTCACCGCGGAGCAGTTGGATGAGCTCCTGTTCCGGGATACTTTGGCAGACTATGGTTCTAGCTACTATAGCGGCAACTGGGGCCGTACCAAGAACCTGGAGCTGGCCTGCGAAGCCATTGACGGTACCATTGTACAGCCCGGCGAGGTGTTTTCCTTTAACAATGTGGTTGGGGAACGTACTGCGGAAAAGGGTTACCAGGAAGCTATTGTTTATGTCAATGGTAACTCTGAAAACGAATTGGGCGGCGGCGT
>CBCTLT010000386.1:0-2207 GCA_965147785.1 uncultured Oscillospiraceae bacterium | reverse complement strand
ATACCGGGCTCATCGTGTCCTTCAATTCGGAGGCTCCCGGCGTCACCGGCTCCATCATTGTGCCCGAGGGAGACTACACCTACGGCATCAACCCCCTAAACTGGACCACTGACGGCACCCCGGCCCCTCGAGAGGCCAATCCTGGTACCGTGGACCTGCACATGGACGGCACCGCAGACAACGACCGGCCTCATCTCATGGGCTGTTATCAAAGCCCGGACCGAGGTACCATGCTGGTGCCGGATATTACACCGGCGGAATATCCCCCAGGGGAACCGGTCTTTGTGGAGGGCTGCTATCACAACTATGAGCTGCAATTCTATTACCGCAGCGTCCAGGCCAATGTGGCCCACCGGGTGGAAGCCTATCTTGTCTCCCATCCCCAACCCTAAGTTTGCAAAAAGGGACCTGCCTCAAGCACGAGGCAGGTCCCTTTTGATTTGGATAGACTCACTGCCGGTCAAAGACCGACAGGTCCATCAGATTCTCGCTTTTGGCCACCGATGCGGTGCCCACAAAATCGCCGGTACCATTGACCAGTGTCCGGCACATACTCATGATCTGGTCGATGCCCATCAGGATACCCAGGCTCTCCAGCGGGATCCCCACCTGCTGGACCAGAATGGACAGGCAGATGAATCCGGCCCCTGCAATGGGCGGAGCGCCCATGGACAGGATCAAGATGGTAAAGGCCAGCTGCACCAGCATTCCCGCGGTAATCGGCACCTGATATACCGCCGCCAAAAACAGAATACTGATGGTAAGATAGACACAGGCGCCATCCATATTGATGGTGGAGCCCAGGGGCATGGAGAAGGAGCTAATCTTGGGAGAGATCCCCAGCTCCTTTCGGCAGGTCTCCAGGGATTGTGGCATGACAGCGCTGGTGCTGCAAAAGGTGATAAAGGAGATAAAGTTGGGAATACACTTTTTGAAAAATTTTGCCGGATTCCGGCGCAGGGACAGCAGGAGCAGCAGACTGTAGACCACAAACATACACACAGCCCCCAGGCCCATGCTGAGCACCAGCTTCAGCAGCGCCAGAATCATGGCCCCATCCATGTTCAGCACCAGCAGGGTCATGGCGCAGAAGGTCACCAGCGGGATGGCCTTCATCACGATAGAGGCGATTTTCAAAAACAGCCGGTTCATCAGGCCCAGGAAATCGCTGACCCGCTGCCGGTCACCGCCGTTATCCAGAAGGGTGGCGGCCGCCCCGGTGAGGATGGCCAAAAAGATGATCTGGAGCATCTCCATGTTGGTGAAGGCCCCCACAAAGCTGGTAGGCACGATATTGACGATGGAATCCAGAATGGACAGCTCCGTGGTTTCCGCCGAATAGACATAAGTTCCCACGTCCGGGGTAACGCCGCTGCCGGGCTGTACGATCTCATAGACCAGCAGCCCCACGCCGATGGCCAGGAAGGAGGTCATGGTGTAAAACAGCAGCACCTTCATTCCCACCCGTCCGTATTCCCGAATATCGGAAACGCTGGCCACGCTGGAGGAGATGGCAAAAAACACCACCGGCACCACGATCATTTTCAAGGCGTTGAGGAACATGGTCCGAAGGGGCGTCAGCAGATAGTCCGCCGTCACGGTCCGCAGGGTATCCCCGCCCCAGTACCGCAGCATCAATCCCGCCACAATGGCCAGACAGAAGGCCAGCGTCACCAGCTTCAGCGTCTGGGACTGTCCCTTTCGGACCACATACTCCACCTCATTGCGCTGGGTCCGGCGGTAGTAGCTCAGGCTGTTCCGCAGCGCCTTGAGCAGCTGATCCCGAGGCAGCGGGGTGTCAAAATCATCGGTCTTGGGGGGATCGCTGTCCAGCAGCGTGGGCAGATCCAGGTCCTCCAAAGGGTCATAGGCCGTCCCCTCGGAGACGATCCGCAGCACAACACCCCCAGAGGCCTTCCGCACTGCCACACCAATAAAGGCAGTATCCTCTTTCGCCATCAGCTTTGCAATGGAGCAGGCCAGATTGGCGCTGTTATAGGCGTCCGCCTGACCCAGGCGGCTCCGAAGCAGCTCCCCCTGGACAAAGGCATGGATGGATTCCAGCAGGGTGCCGTCGTTTTCAAATCGCTTCTTCACGGATGCCACAGGGCATACCTCCTAAGTTCTGAGCTAAACCTTGGAACCGTTCCAAGGTTTAGCT
Source organism: uncultured Oscillospiraceae bacterium (assembly GCA_965147785.1). Lineage (GTDB taxonomy): Bacteria > Bacillota > Clostridia > Oscillospirales > Oscillospiraceae > HGM13006. The sequence continues at coordinate 46 of CBCTLT010000386.1, read as the reverse complement.
TAATTATATAACCAATTATACATTTTGTCAATGCCGCTTCTTCTGC
>CBCTLT010000385.1:0-2216 GCA_965147785.1 uncultured Oscillospiraceae bacterium | reverse complement strand
ATCCTCCACCATTTGAGAAATGGTGTTGGAGGTATACCGGACGTCGATCCAGTAGATGTGCTCATAGTGATCCACCAGCCAGGGAATAAAGGCATTGCCATAGGAGTCCTTGATGACCACCACGGAAGAGCCGTCTGTGATGGATTCATTGTGGGCATAGCTGAAGGGATTGTCGCCGCCTGCAAAGGTAGCATACAGCTCGGAACTGGGGTAATCCGATACGTCGTTAATGATTTTCCAGTCGTATTCCGCACCGTCGGACATACCATTGGGAATGTAGGCGGTGACAGTGTCCGGATTGGAGGCCAACTCCTGAGACTGGTTGCTGCTGGAATAAAAGGTGCCCATAAAGTTGTCAAACTCCATGGTTTCAAAATCCTCCAGCTTATGGGGTGTCAGGCCCTTTTCCTGGCAGAATACTTCATAGGCGTAGTAGGCGCCCAGCTGGGTCCAGTGATGGTCGGTGTGGAAGAAAATATACTCTGCGTTGTGCTTTTTGAGATTGTCAAAAATGGAGACCGTGTGGATGCCTGCATTGAGCTGTCCATAGATATAGTCCAGGGCCTTGGATTCGTCGCTGCTGCCCATGTCGTCCAGCACAGACTGATCCAGCATGACGCCGGCACTGATGGGAATTACCATGACATAGAGATTGACCTTGTCTTTGACATTTTCATAGAACTGATTCATAGTTCCAATGAAACTGTCTGCACCGGCCTGATTGAAATAGTACAGACCATAACCACTGTTATCGGTGATATAGATATTCCCTTGCATTTCACCGATGTCGGAAATAGTGCCGTCCTCCAAGGGCTCCTCGGAAGGCGAAGGACTGGGAGAAGGCGTGGCAGAAGGGGCTGTGGAGGGTGCAGTGCTTGGGGTGTCTCCTACCTCCGGAATCTCATCGGCTACCACTGTGGTGTTGCCCACGATCTGATTGCTGCGAATACCGTAATGATCCTGTAGGGACTGATTGGCGGAGATCAGAGATTCCCGCAGCGGATAAGTATCCGCGTACCAGGTGTCAATTTGACTGAAATAGCTGCCGTCCCAGAAGGAACTCCAGGTGAGCTTTGGAAAGGAAGTCAGAGTTCGCTTTTCCACCACGGAGGTGTCCGGCCGGAGAAACCAGAGCAGCCCAATTACGCACATGACGCACATGACGGCGCCAAAGGCCAAAATCTTGATCCCACGAACAAGGCCATTGTATTTCTTATATTTTTTCAAATCGAACACTCCTTAAAACTGGAAATACAGGAATGGATTATAGCTGTCTCCTGCCAGCGCAAAGGAGGAGAGAATCAGGAACAGAACAGGATGGATCACATCCCAGGCGGCATTGAGCCAGTAAAAACCGCCGCCTCTGCGGGATAGATTTTTCAGGATCAGCCGCAGATACTTCCCCAAAGGGGTCACTGCAACCACACAGAACAGCAGGAAGAAAATGTTGTTTTTCAGTTCCAGCGTAACGGTAACACCGCTAAAACCGTTGCCATTGAGACCAAACAGGCCCTTTAGAGCAACACCCAGCTGACTAAGATCCGTGAATTTAAACAGCATCCAGCTGAAGATTACCAAAATCATCACCAGCACATGCCGGAACGCACCGGGAATCCGCTGGAGATAATCCTGCAGCACAAAACGTTCCAGACAGATCAATACGCCGAAGTAGACGCCCCAAAGCACATAGTTCCAGCTGGCGCCATGCCACAGTCCAGTAAGGGTCCAGACGACAAAAAGATTGATGACCTGGCGTCTTTTGCTGCACCGGTTTCCACCCAGGGGAATGTATACATAGTCCCGGAAGAAGGAACTCAGGGAGATATGCCACCGACGCCAAAATTCCACAATGGAATTGGATATGTAGGGATAGTTGAAGTTTTCCTTGTAGTGGAACCCACACATCAGTCCCATGCCGATGGCCATGTCGGAATAGGCGGAGAAGTCCAGATATATTTGAAGGGTAAATGCAACGGCACCCAGCAGGATTCCCATGGCGGGAACGGCGGCCAATTCTGCAGTGCTTACAGCCAACAGACTGTCCGCCACCATGGCGCAGCCGTTGGCTAAAATGGCTTTTTTGGCCAGGCCAATGGTAAACCGGCTGATGCCGGCGCTGACTTCAGACAGCGTAATTTTTCTTTTGCGAATGTCCTCGTGAATGTCCTGATAGCGGACGATGGGACCGGCAATACACTGATGAAAAAGGCTAGTAT
>CBCTLT010000384.1:0-2218 GCA_965147785.1 uncultured Oscillospiraceae bacterium | reverse complement strand
AATCTGGGGAAGAAGCATATCTATATCTGGGAAGAAAATGCCGGAGAGATCCACGAGGAAGATGCTGCTTTGCGGCTTGCAGCCCTGGCGCCAGTGGATGGTGCCACCTATTCCGGTCCCAGTGAAGGGAAAATGACTCTGACCGCTGACCGGGACGGACTGTTTCTGGTGAATCGGCCGCTGTTGGATGCCATCAATCAGATTGGTGAGATCACCATTGCCACGCTGCCGGATCATTACCCCGTTCAAAAGGGGATGAAGCTCTGTGGCGCTCGGATCGTACCGCTGGTCTGTCAGGAACAGGAGATCATCGAGGCGGAGCAGATGGCGCTGGAAGCGGATCGGCCTCTCATGGAGTTGGTCCCATACCGGCAGCATCTGCCTGTGGGCATCATCGTCACTGGCAGTGAGGTCTATTCTGGCCGGATCCAGGATAAGTTTGAGCCGGTGATTCGCAGCAAAGTTGGGGCGTTCCATGCTGATGTGCTGGGATGCATCTTTTGTGATGACGATTTGACCATGCTGCTCTCCGCCATTGAGAAATGGAAAAACCGTGGTGCAAAGCTCATTATCATGACCGGTGGCATGAGCGTGGACCCGGACGATCTGACCCCCACAGCCATTCGCCAGTGTGGTGCGGAGGTGGTGACCCAGGGGGTTCCTGCCCAGCCCGGAAATATGTTTACCGTGGCCTATTTGGAGGATATTACGATCCTAGGGGTGCCCGGTGCGGCCATTCATGCAAAGACCACCATGCTGGATGTGATCTTGCCCCAGGCGGTCACCGGTCGGAAATTTACCAGACAGGAACTGCGATCCTTGGGCGCCGGCGGATTGTGTCAGACTTGCGGGGAGTGTCATTATCCCAACTGTACGTTTGGGCGGTACTGAGCCATGCGGGATCAATTTCAGCGGGAAATCAGCTATCTTCGGGTGTCCATTACGGACTTGTGCAACCTCCGGTGCCGGTACTGTATGCCCGATGGGGTGTGTCAGAAGCGGCATGAGGATATCCTCTCCTTTGAAGAGATCACGGAGATCGTAACGGCTGCGGCAAGTCTGGGAATCCGAAAGATTCGGGTTACGGGCGGTGAACCTCTGGTTCGCAAAGGCTGTGTGGAGCTTTGCCGTATGATTGCAGCAGTGCCAGGGATCGAAGAGGTGGACATGACCACCAATGGTATTTTGCTGGGTCGATACGCCAATGAACTGAAGGACGCCGGCGTTCGGCGGGTCAATGTGAGCCTGGATACCCTACAGGCGGAAAAATATCAATTCATTACAGGGGGCGGAAATCTACAGGAGGCCTTGCATGGCATTCAAGCGGCCTTTGCGGCAGGTTTGACCCCGGTGAAGATCAATACGGTGCTGATGGGTGGATTTAACGACGATGAGATTTTGAATTTCGTGGAGCTTACCCGAAAGACGCCGGTGGAGCTGCGGTTTATTGAACTGATGCCCATGGGTGGAACCTTTGGCAAAGAGGCCTATTTGCCGGGGGACGTGGTGCTGGAGCGTGTGCCGGAGTTGCGGGAAGTGCCGGAAAATGGCGGTGTCGCCCGTCTTTACCGACTTCCAGATGGGCAGGGGAGGATTGGTCTGATCTCTCCGCTGAGCCGACATTTCTGCGGCAGCTGCAACCGCCTGCGGCTCACCAGCGAAGGGAAATTGAAGCCATGTCTGCACTCAAATCAGGAGATTCTGGTTCGAGGCAAGCATGGCGAGGAACTGATAAACGTACTACGGCAGGCCATCTGGAGCAAGCCCAAAATGCACGGAACATTGGATGCCGAGCATATGAGCGAAGCCGGACGGACTATGAATACCATAGGAGGATAGACATGGCCATTGCAGAAGATTTCACCCATTTCGATCAAAAGGGAAACGCGAGAATGGTAAATGTGGGGGCCAAGGAGGAAACAAAACGGGAGGCAGTGGCAGCCGGACGGGTGCTGGTGAATCAAAAGACCTTCCGGCTGATCCAGAGCGGCGGAATGAAAAAGGGAGATGTGCTGACGGTGGCGCAGATTGCCGGCATTATGGGAGCCAAGCAGACACCTAGTCTGATCCCTATGTGTCATCCTGTTCTCCTGACCGGTGTAGAGCTGGAACTGAGTCTCAACGAAGAGATGCTGTCTGTGGATATTTTGGCCACCACCACCTGTAACGGTTCCACTGGCGTGGAAATGGAGGCGCTGACGGCAGTTACGGCGGCGGC
>CBCTLT010000383.1:0-2219 GCA_965147785.1 uncultured Oscillospiraceae bacterium | reverse complement strand
GAGCTTTTCAAAAGTATATTCCCTGCAAAGGTGTTAAAAATCCGTAGGCACACCGTTGATCTGGGTGGATTCCCCCTGCTCCAGAGGTACCACCAGATACTTCACCCCACCGATCATCTGGGCGTGGATCTGCCCCGCCTTCTGAGGCGTCACCCGCAGGGAGATGGCCACGTCCTCGCCCCCCTCCGGATTGGCCGCCAAGGCCGCCTGGACGGCAGTTTTGGCCTCGCTGAGTTCCTGGGATCGGGTCACCAGCTGCTCCTTCAAATCCGTCACCTGTTCCTCCAGCTCCAGGGTCCGGAGCCGCTGGACACTTTCCTCCACCAGCTTCTGATCCACCACATTCTGGGCCTGGGGCGGCAGTTCACCGAACCGGTCCTGGAAGGCCTCCTGGATGATGTCCCGAGCCTCCTCCGGAATGTCCGCCTGGGTCAGCACGTCCTCCATCACCGCCTTGGTCAGGGGCATCGGAGGGGCCTCCTCCTCTCCCGGCTCCGGCATGGTCAGCTCACTGAGCTGCCGCTGCACCTTTAAAAATACGCTCTGTCCCTGCTGGGGATCCTCGAAGGCATCCTGAATGACCTCCTGGAACGCCGCCTTCTCCTCTCCCGCTGTCCGCTGAGCCTCGCAGAGCAGCACATCCTGAATGATCTCCCCGTGGGAATCCTTCCCGGTCTTGACATAGTACATAATGGCGCTGGAATCCGCCCCATGGTCAGCAAAGGCCGGATATGTAAAGCCAATCTCCGGCGCTCCCACGATCCAGCTCCGGTCGCTGACGCCGATGCGGTTTTCCTCCTCCCGGTAGCTGAGGCCCGGCTTGGAAAAGTCCACAGGACAGATGGACACGATCATATATTCATAGGTTTCGCTGGATTCGTCCAGCCGCTTCCGGTCACTGGACCGGGCCACCACATCATAGACGTCGTGGAACACCAAAATCAGATAGTTCCCAGCGCAGTTATAGTTCTCAATGATCTGCTCATAGAGTCGATCCAGCAGCTCCGGATTTTCCATCTTGCTGGCTTTCAGGGCGTAAAGATTCCGCTGCCGCTCATTGGCAGTTTCCCCCCGCTGGAAGTTCAGTTCCAGCAAATTGTTTCCCAGAGAACCGGACAGGGTCTTTTTGGCGATCTCCAGATATTTATAGAACTCTTCCTCCTCCAAATCCGAAAAAGGTTGAGAGAATTTCAGCACCACATTTTTATTGCCGTCCACATAGCAGCCGCACAGCCGCGTAAAGGTACAACCTTTTTTGGTCATCCGGCGGCGCAGTTCCAGCACATCACGTTTTGAGATATTCATAGCATTGGTCCTTTCCAAAGAGAATTTCCGCACACAAAAGTATAAATGCTTCGTTCCCCGGATGCAAGGCATTTTTTGAAAAAACTTTCCTCCAGGTATTGACAACACAAATAACAAATGTTACTATTTAATTATGAATAACACTTGTTATGCAAAAGGAGGGAAAACGATGAAAAAGACCTATCAGATTTCTGAATCGGAATGGCTGGTGCTTCAATGCCTGTGGAAAAAGTCCCCTTTGGAGATCAAGGAGATCCTGGCCATGCTCCAGGAAAAGACCGGCTGGAACGCCAACATGGTGCGGACTTTGGTGGTGCGGCTCCAGGAAATGGGGGCCATTGGTGCCGAAAAGGGAGGCCGCTTCTACCGCTACTATCCCATCGCGGAGGAACAGGCCTGCGTTCAGGAGGAGGCCAAATCCTTTCTGAACCGGGTGTTTGAAGGCTCTCCTGTCAAAATGATCGCCGCCCTCACCGACAGCGGCAGTCTGACAGCACAAGACTGCCGGGAGATCGAGGCCATGCTCCGTGAGCTGAAGGGAGGGAAGTGAAATGACCACCGCTGTGCAGGTTCTCTGGACCATCACCCTGGGCTCCTGGCTCACCGCCGCCGGCATTCTTCTGGTGCGGCTGCTGTTTCGCAGAGTTCTGTCCGCCAAGGCCACCTATTATCTGTGGCTGCTGCTGGCTCTGCGTCTCATGCTCCCGGTGCTGCCGGAAAGTCCTATGAGTCTCCAAAATTTTCTGCCGGAATCCAGCTCTGCTGTGCGCACAGTGACCACCCCTCTGGAAACATCCCCGACAGACGCAGCTCCACAAAATGAGGCCCTGGAGGTTTCTGCACCCCTGGTCCCAACGGAAGTCCAGTGGGAACCGGCCGCCATAGGAAACCAGGCAGATCCCGTCTCTGAGCTT
>CBCTLT010000382.1:0-2226 GCA_965147785.1 uncultured Oscillospiraceae bacterium | reverse complement strand
CGCTTGAGATTGCCCCCGGAGGCGCAGGAGATTACACCGGTCTCCTCGGAGACCACCACAACTACCGCATCGGAGTGTTCCGTAATGCCGATGGCCGCCCGATGCCGGGTCCCCAATTCCCGGCTCAAATTGGGATTCTCCGTCAGGGGCAGGACGCAGCCCGCCGCCATGATCCGATCATTGCGGACCACCACGGCTCCATCGTGCAGTGCCGCCTTGGGGAAGAATATATTTTTCAGCAATTCCGCCGACACGGTGGCGTCCACCACCGTGCCGGTTTTAAAATACTCATCCAAATTGTTTTCCCGTTCAAAGACGATGAGAACACCGATCTTCTGCCGGGACATGGCCCGACAAGCGGACACGGTCTGTTCCACGGTTTTGGCGGAATCCCCCACCCGAGCCTTAGGCACCAGGATTCCCTTGATGGAGCTGCCTCCCAGCCGTTCCATGGCCCGCCGGAGCTCCGGCTGGAACACAACCACCAAGGCCACCAGGCCCACCTCGATGACCCGGCTGACGATGTAGTTCAGGGCGTTGAAGCCCAACACGCTGGACAGATAGCTAAGGACCAGCAGAAAAATGATCGCCTTGACGATCTGCGCCGAGCTTCTGGACTTGGAAAGGTTCAAAAGCTTGTAAATCAAAAAGGTGACAATGAGAATATCCAGTATATCCGTCGGGAAATTGATGATGGTGACAATCCGAAGGATTTTGTCCCATAGTAGTTCCAGTGCATTCAAAGCGTACATCTCCGTTTCGGTTGCGGATTACGCAGGTTTACATATTCTTTATATTATACTTTATTATACAGAACCGATCCGCAAATGGCAAGGGCGTTACGTGTTTTTTTCATGGGAAATCTGTCATTCCAAAGCCCGGGACAACGCCCGGTCCAGCGCTCGGATATCCGCCTCCCGGTTATGGGGGCCAAGGCTGGCCCGGATGGTGCCTGTTTCCAGGGTGCCGGCCGTCTCATGGGCCAGGGGTGCGCAGTGGAGTCCGGCTCGCAGAGCGATGCCCTCCCGGGCCAGTTTCCCCGCCAAAATCACATGATCCTGGTCCCGAACCGTAAAGGACACCGTGCCGGTCTGCCGCTTGCCGGAAAATACCCGGACGCCCGGAATCCGCCCCAGCCGGCCCACCATCAGCCCCGTGAGCTGTTGCTCCCGCTCCAGGATTCGATCCAGACCCATGGTCCGAATATAGTGCATCCCCGCCAAAAGCCCTGCGGCTCCGGGAATATTCTGGGTCCCGGCCTCCAGCCGATCCGGCAGGAACTCCGGCATCTCCCGCTGCCGGGATACGCTGCCGGTACCGCCTTCCAGCACGGTTTTTGTCTCTCCGTTGCACAGCAGCAGCCCCGTCCCCTGGGGGCCCAGCAACCCCTTGTGTCCTGGCATGGCCACAAACGTTGCTCCCAGAGCTTCCATATCCACCGGCAATGTCCCAGCAGATTGGGCTGCATCCAAAATCAGCGGAATTTCCCTTTCCCGGCACATGGCGGCGATCTCCTCCACCGGCAGGATCCAGCCGAACACATTGGACACATGGGTCACCACGCATGCCCGAGTCTCCGGGGTCAGAAGCCGGTCAAAGTCCTCCAGCAGTTTTTCCTCTGAAAACAGTTCTCCCCTAGCCACCTCGATCTGAGCTCCGATGGCATGCAGTGGCCGCACCACGGCGTTATGCTCCATACCGGAAATCACCACCCGATCCCCAGGCCTCACCAGGGATTTGATGGCGATGTTCAGGCCATGGGTGGCAGAGGTGGTGAGGACGACGCTCTGGGCATCACAGTGGAACAGTTCTCCTGCCGTCAACCGGAGATTGTAGAGCAGCTCGTCGGCCTGTTCCGAGGCTTGGGAGCTGCCTCTGCCTGGAGACGCCAGATGCTCTGCGGCCCAGGCCATGGAGCGGATCACCGTATCGGGTTTGGGCAGAGAGCGTCACCGCCTTTGCCGATTTTCCGTCCCAGCGGTAGCTCCGCTCGTAGGGACAGCCCCTGCCACGAAGTTCCAAGGCGGCTCCATAGCCCTGGGTCTCGGGAACCCACAACCCATAACCGCAGCCATTCACCGCCATCTTAGAGGGCGTACGGTCCATCCGTCCGTGGATGCCCGCCTCCTTTAGTATTGAAGCACCGCGCCGGGCCTGGGTTTGGGCCCGGTAGGTGAAAAAAATCATGCTCATAGTAATTCCTCCCATGAGCATGATATGCCAAAT
>CBCTLT010000381.1:0-2227 GCA_965147785.1 uncultured Oscillospiraceae bacterium | reverse complement strand
CTATGGCGTCAGCTGCGACGCCTACCATGTGACGGCACCGGCACCGGAAGGCACCGGAGGAGCTGCCTGCATGGCCAATGCCCTGGCGGATGCAGGACTTTGCCCGGGACAGATCGGCTATATCAACGCCCACGGTACATCCACGCCCATGAACGACGCTTGCGAAACGGCGGCCATTCATCGGATCTTTGGACAAAATCCGCCGGCGGTCAGTTCCACCAAGTCCATGACAGGCCATCTGCTGGGCGCCGCTGGGGCGGTAGAGGCCATCTTTACGATAAAGGCCCTGCAGGAGGGCGTGATTCCGCCCACCATCGGTTATCAGGTGCCGGATCCGGCCTGTGATTTGGATGTGGTGCCCAATGTGAGCAGGAAACAGGAAATGAAATATGCCCTGTCCAACTCGCTGGGCTTTGGAGGGCATAACGCGGCTGTGATTTTCAAGCGATGGGAGGATGGCAATGGAACTGAATATTGAGGAGATCCAGCAGGTTTTGCCCCACCGGTATCCCTTTTTGCTGGTGGACAGGATCACGGCCTGTGTCCCGGGGCAGGAGGCTATGGGAATCAAATGCGTCTCTGCCAATGAACCGTTCTTTTCCGGACATTTTCCGGAATATAAGGTGATGCCCGGGGTGCTGATCCTGGAGGCCATGGCCCAGGTAGGGGCAGTGGCGATCCTGACGGTGCCGGAAAATGCAGGAAAAATGGTGCTCTTCGGTGGCGTAAAAAACGCCCGGTTCAAGCGGCAGGTGCGGCCCGGCGATGTGCTGGAACTGCAATGCCAGCTCACTGCCCAGAGAGGCCTCATTGGATTTGGCACAGCGGAGGCTCGCGTCAACGGAACCTTAGCGGCCAAGGCGGAATTGACCTTCGCCATAGCAGATCCCGCTTGAAAGAGGCTCCTCTTTTGTGATAAAATACAAAAAAGAGGAGGAATGCCCTGTGCTGGAGGAAAGCTTTCAGAACGTATACGACAAGTTTAAACTGCATTTTTATCAGGAGGTTTTTTCCGCCTTTCAGCACCGGGAGGCCAGCCTTACTGCGGTAGAGACTTTTTGCATGGAGATCATTCTGGCGTTGAAGGAGCCCACCGTCAATCAGTTCGCCTCCTTCGTCCATATATCTTCCCCCAATGCGGCTTATCGCATTGGCAGTCTGATCCAGAAGGGCTATGTAGAGAAGGTCCGCTCGGACACAGACCGGCGGGAGTATCATTTGCGGCCCACCCAGAAGTATATGGACTACTACAATATCAGCAGCCAGTATTTGCATACGGTGATGGAGCGGATCCATGCTCGGTTTTCTCCAGAGGAAGCTGGACAGTTGGAGAAAATGCTGGACATTGTCAGTCAGGAGCTGATGCCGGAAGTCAGTCTGTAATTGGGGAAACGTATAAAAAGGGACTGCCGAACACCTTGGTGTATCGGCAGTCCTAAATTTTTGCATTTATTTCTTTTATTTTCTGTGGGCCAAAGCCAGACGCCGTTGTTTCAGCCAGAAGTCCTCGGGCTGAAGCAAATGCACCAGGACAAGGGCGGCAGCCAGTGGGACCCATGCCAGCAAAACGCTGTGGACCCCCAGAACAGGGCAGAGCACGAAGCCCAGAAGAACGCCGGTATAGAAGGAGCAGAGGGTGAAGCCATAGAACCGCGCCTTCCTGACCTGGGTCTGATTCCGGTCCATGCGGTAGGACACCAAGGCGGAGACGAACTGGCGAAGATTGTTGGTGGAGAAGATAGTGGAACTGGCATATTCCCCCACGCCCCGGAAGCTGCACCACTGGAAGGCCATAGCGAAGAACACGGGATAGAGCCCCAGAATCGGGTCCATTTGGACCGGCAAAAAGCTCATGATCAGCACGGCGGCCACATCTATCCAAATACTGACCAGCCTGAGATCCACCGAAGACCGCTTTGGCAGGTAAACCGTGAGTCCGATGGCCAAGGCATAGAGCACCAATGCTCCGATCCGAATGAAAATATCTCCCAGATCATGGCCCAGCGCGTCTTTGAGCAGATAAATCATATTGGAGGTCTGTGCGGTGCCCAGAAAATCGCTTCGCATCACCAGTCCGTAGACAGAGATCAGACCGCCTGCTACGGACATAGTAAAGTGTGTTATGGATTCCAGCGAATCGTCACGTTTCATAATATACCTCGCATCTGATATTTCAGTCGGTTTTGATTATAACACAGTTGCAAGATATATCAAAATATTTATAATA
>CBCTLT010000380.1:0-2238 GCA_965147785.1 uncultured Oscillospiraceae bacterium | reverse complement strand
TCCTCACCAACATCTACAACTTTGCGGACCTGTCCGAAATGGCCCTGTATCCCTGCGCCTACTCCATGACCTTCAACGTCAGTGGCAACCGGCTCAACGCGATCCTGAACCAGCGTTCTCAGGATATGCTGGCGGCCAACAACTGGAACGTGGTTCAGTACGCCGTGCTGGTCCACATGATGGCCCAGGTCAGCGGCCTCCAGGCCGGAGAGCTGGTCCATGTCATCGCCGATGCCCATATCTATGACCGTCATGTACCCATCATCGAAAAGATGCTGGATCAGCCCCAGCAAGAGGCCCCCATCTTCCATATCGACCCCGCCGTCAACGATTTTTACGCCTTTACCCGGGACAGCTTTTCTCTGGAGAACTATCAGTACGCCCCCTTCTCCGATAAGATCCCCGTAGCGATTTGAGGTGCCGCCATGGATTTGATTGTCAACGTCTGTGAAAACTGGGGCATTGGCCGGGACGGAAACCTCCTGGTCTCCATCTCCGCCGATCTCAAGCGTTTTCGGCTTTTAACCACAGGAAAAACGGTTATTTTGGGCCGCAAAACACTCCGAACCTTCCCCGGGGGACGGCCTCTGAAAAACCGCACCAACCTGATCCTCTCCTGCAGCGGAATCCAAGTGGAAGGCGCCGAGGTATATAAGAACCTCCACGACCTGTATCTCAGGCTGAAAGAGCTGGATCTCTCCCAGGTCTCGGTCATTGGTGGTGCATCCGTTTACAAAGCCCTGCTCCCCTACTGCGACAAGGCCTATGTAACCAAAACGCTATGCGCGCCCGATGCTGACACCTTCTTTCCCAATCTGGATCAGCTGGAAAATTGGCGCTTAGCTGAAACGGGCCCGATTCTGGAGGAAAACGGCGTCAGGTTTCAATATCTGGACTACGTCAACGACGCGCCCCAGCCCCTACCCTACTGATCGAAACAAGACTGCATACAAAGAGCCTGCCGCGTTTTGGATTCGCGGCAGGCTCCTTTTTCTTTGTTTGATTATCCGCCAAAGTAGGCTTTCTTTACCACATCGTTGTTTCGAATTTCCTCCACGGTGCCCTCTGCCACCAGCTCACCCACCTGAAGGGTGTAGCAATAGCTAGCTGCGCCAAAGGCAAGATGGACGTTCTGTTCTACCAGAAGGATGCTGGTACCCTTGGACTGGTTGATCTCTTTGATCTTTTCGCCAATATCCTCAATGACCGCAGGGGCCAGGCCCAGAGAAGGTTCATCCAAACACAGCAGCTTGGGATTTGCCATAATGCCCCGGGCAATGGCTACCATCTGCTGCTCACCGCCAGACAGGGTCCCTGCCTTCTGCTTGGACCGGTCCTTCAGCTTGGGGAACAGATCATAGACGAACTCCAGATCCTTCTGGATTCCAGCCTTGTCCTTCCGCTGGGTAGCTCCCAGCATCAGGTTTTTGTAAACCGACAGATAGGGGAACAGATGTCTGCCCTCCGGTGCCAGTACCAGACCTCTGCGGACCCGTTCCGCCGAGGAGGCGTTGGTCACATCCTCGCCATCAAAGAGGATCTTTCCCTCCGTGGTGGGGACGATGCCCAAGACTGCGTTGAGGGTGGTGGATTTGCCGGCGCCGTTGGAGCCAATCAGGGTAACGATGCCGCCTTCCGGTACGGAAATATTGACGTCGTGTACCGCGATGGATTTGCCGTACATGACATTCAGATTCTGAATCTCCAAAATATTACTCATACCGTACCTCCAAAATAGGTCTTAATGACGGTAGGATCCTGCCGCATGGCCTCCGGGGTTCCCTCAAAGATCTTCTGGCCAAAACTGATGACGGTCACGCTGTCCAGAATATCCAGGATCTGCATGTTGTGCTCCACCACCAGAATGGTGATTCCCTTTTCCCGAAGCTTGGAAATGGCGTTAATGGAAAAGGCGATCTCCTCCGGGTTCATGCCGCCCAGCGGTTCGTCCATCATCAGCAGCTTGGGTTTGGTGGCCAGGGCTCTGGCCACGCCCAGGATCTTCTGATAGCCGTGGGGCAGATTCTTTGCCAGTTCGTTGCGCACATGCTGGAGCCCCAAAAATTCCAAGATCTCATCCGCCGATTTGGCGATATACTCCTCATTGGTACGATAGGTCTTGGTATTGAAGAAGATCTGAGGAACCGTGGAATGGGGCCGCAGATGATAGGCTGCAGTGACGTTTTCAAATACGGTAAACTCGCCAAACAGCGGGTTGAGCTGGAAAGTCCGTCCAAT
>CBCTLT010000379.1:0-2242 GCA_965147785.1 uncultured Oscillospiraceae bacterium | reverse complement strand
CGGATAATATACCCGGCTGCCCACCAGAGCGGCCGGGGCAGAAAACAGCTCCGTCAGCACCAGAACAATACCGGAGAAGGTGGCCGCCAACAGCAAAAACACCACACTGCGGCGGATAATACCCCGTCCCGGACCAAAGGCCACCAGACACAGTACCGCTCCAAATATCAGTTCCCAGAACAGACTACCCAGGAACCGAAAACCTGGCAGCAAACTCATGGCTCCGTAGCCGCCTCCCAAAAGGGCTGCAACAAGAATTCTTCTCCGCCGCAAGGGCGTTGCCGTGACGCTGCCACAGGCCACCAGCAGCAGATAATCCACCAGGCCATTGAGCAGCAGGACCTGGTCCAGGTAAATTACCATTTCCATCCCCCTGGGCCATCATAGCACGTCCATCCTGAAAAGGTGCTCGAAATGGGCATGTAGGAACCTGCAGATATAAAAAACGTACTGCAACCGGTTCGGTTACAGTACGTTTTTATGATTCTTCTTACAGCCCTCTGCTCTCTTCGCTGCGGATCCGGACGCTGCCCTCCAGGGCTCCGTCGATCAGTTCCAGCAGCTTTTCCCGGTCCTCTCGCAGGGTTCCCTTCAGCGGCAGATAGTTGGAGGCGTGATCGGAGGTGAAATGCATCCCGGAGACCTCCAGATTGCGGATCAGTTCCGCCGTCTCCTCCAGACTCTCTGGGGCAGAGAGCACCTGAAATTCTCCGCGCAGCACCTGATTGCCCAGCCGGGTTCCCTCGACCGGAGTGTAATTCATGGCAGACAGATGTTGGGGTTTCATCTCATTGACTAGCTTTGCCGTCTCCCGGGCGTTTTCCATGGACCGTTCCTTTCCGGCCAAACCGATGAGGATAATCCCCCACAGATCCAGTCCTGCTTCCCGAAGCCGCAGACCAGCCTCCAGCATCTGAGCTCGATCCACACCCTTATTGGTGGACTTCAGCACTGCCTCCATCCCTGTCTCGATGCCAAGATAGGCCCTGCCCAATCCAGCCTCCCGGAGCATCCGCAGTTCCTCCACAGATTTCTTCAATGTGCTGATGGGACCGGCATAAGTGGAGATCAGCCGGCATTTGGGAAAGTCCTTTCTGATCTCCCGAAGAATGGTCAAAAGATCCTCCGTGTCCATGGCGATGGCGTCCCCGTCGCAGAGAAACACCTTTTCATATCCGTCGTAGAAGCAGGCCGCTTCTCGAATGTCCCCCAGAATATCCTCCAGCGGACGCACCCGGAATTTTTTCCCCTTGTACATGCCGCAGAAGGTACAGCCATTATGGCTGCAACCGATGGTGGCCTGAACCAGAAAGCTTCGCCATTCTCCCGGGGGCCGGTATACCGGCGGCTCGTATTCAATCATTGTTCTTCCTCCAAAATCTGTTTCAGAGCAGTCAGCAGCGCATCCATTTCTTCATCGGTGCCAATGGAGATCCGCAGGAACTCCCGAATCCGGGGCTTGTCAAAATACCGCACCAGTACGCCCTTTTCCCGGAGCCGCCGGAACAGCCGTTCTCCCGGCACCTGGGGATGGGAGGCAAACACAAAATTGGTCTGGGAGGGCAGCACTGTAAATCCCAGTTCCCGCAATTTCCCAGTGGTAGTTTCCCTAGTTTTCGCGATGGCCCGGCAGGTATCATAGCAATATTCCCGATCTTCCGCCGCAGCCTGGGCAGCTGCCAGTGCCAGCCGGTCCAGGGTGTAGGAATTGATGGAGTTTTTCACTGCATTCAAGGCTCCAATCAGGGATTCGGAACCAAAGGCGAAGCCAATGCGCATCCCCGCCAGGGATCTGGATTTGGAAAAAGTCTGCACCACCAGCAAATTCTCATATTGGGAAACAAGCCCTGCTGCGGACTCGCAGCCGAAATCCACATAGGCCTCGTCCACGATGACCACATGGTGGGGATTAGCCTCCAGGACCCGGCAAACGTCGGACAGGGGGATTCCGATTCCCGTGGGGGCATTGGGATTGGTGAGCACCACCGTGCCATCATCCCCCATCAATTCTTCCAGGGGAATGGAGAAATCCTCCCGCACCGGGACAATCCGGCAGTTGTTTTCAAATAACCGCCCATAAACGGGATAAAAGCTATAGGTGATGTCCGGGAACACCGCAGGGGTATCCTCATCCATAAAAGCCAAAAAACTGAAGGCCAGCACCTCGTCAGAGCCGTTGCCCACAAAGACCTGCTCCGGCTGCAGCCCATACAGTTCTGCCAGGGTTTTCCGCAGCTGCACA
>CBCTLT010000378.1:0-2248 GCA_965147785.1 uncultured Oscillospiraceae bacterium | reverse complement strand
CATCGAAGAGATCCTCCTGCTGCCCACCGCGGAAGTCCTGCCCCAGCTGCATCCTGACGGCACACCCGGTCTTATCAAGGATCTGGGCGGCATACTTGCCCGGCAAAAGCGCCGCAAGCATCCCAACGAAGCGCTGATGGAAACATTGCAGCAGGATATGGACGCTCTTGCCGCAGGAACCTCATTTACCGCCTCCGACCGATATGCCGCCCTCATCTATCCCCAGCGGGAAACCCTGGCGGACTATCTTCCAGCGGAAACCATCGTGGTCTTTTCCGACCGAATTGCCATTGAACGGCACCAGAAACAGCTGTTGGACGAATTTGGTCAGAGTCTGGATGCGCTTTTGGCAAGCGGCACCTTGGCAGGAGAATTGTGCGAATTTTATGAAAATTTTGAAGAAACCTGCAACAAATGCGCCACGAAAAGCGTCATATATATGGATAACTTTCTATCCGCTGCCTTTCCCGACGCGCTTCCCCCGAAAGAACTTCTAAATGTCACCGTCAAACAGCTTCCCTCCTACGGCGGTTCTCTGGACACCGCTGTGGGAGATATGCAGCACTATGCATCCACAGGTTATGGAACCCTGGTGCTCTGCGGTTCCCGGCATCGGGGGGAGCTGCTGCTGGAGGCCATGGAGGCCCGTGGTGTCAAAGGCCGTCTGGCCTTCCCCCTGACCACACTGCCCCAGCCTGGGCAGATTCTTCTGGCGGAAGGTTCTCTAGCCGCAGGTATGGAATACCCTTCTCTAAAGCTGGCCATTCTCACGGAAGGTCAGATCTCCGCACCCCAGCTTCGGCCCAAGCGTCGGAAGAAGAAACTGCCTACCAACCGGCAGAAGCTTTCTTCCTTTACCGATCTCTCCCCTGGGGACTTGGTGGTCCATGAGGCTCATGGCATCGGCCGGTTCTGCGGCGTAGAGCAAATGAAGCTGGACGGCGTTGTAAAGGACTATATCAAAATCGCCTATCAAGGCACCGATGTGCTCTACGTCCCTGCCACCCAGCTGGATCTGGTGACCAAATATATTGGCGCTGGAGAGGACAGCCCCATTCGGCTGAGTCGATTAGGCGGTGACAGCTGGGAGAAAACCAAGCGCAAGGCCAAGGCAGCCGCCAAAGATCTTGCGGCAGGCCTGATTCAGCTCTACGCCCAGCGCAAACGGCTTCCGGGTTTTGCCTTCTCCCCGGACTCTCCCTGGCAGCAGGAATTCGAGGAGAGCTTCCCCTACGCGGAAACAGACGATCAGCTCCGCTGCATTGAGGAGATCAAAGCCGATATGGAAGCTCCAACACCAATGGATCGTCTGCTCTGCGGTGACGTAGGCTTTGGAAAGACGGAGGTAGCCCTGCGGGCTGCCATGAAGTGCATTCTGGACGGGAAGCAATGTGCCATTCTGGTGCCCACCACCGTTCTGGCCCAGCAGCACTATGTCACTGCTGCCAGTCGGTTCTCCGGCTTCCCCGTCAACATCGACGTGCTTTCCCGATTCCGTTCCTCCTCCCAGCAGCGACAAACCCTTCATGCCATGGAAGCCGGCACTGTGGATCTGGTGGTGGGGACCCATAAGTTGCTGCAGAAAAATGTCAAATTCAAAGATCTGGGTCTATTAATCGTGGACGAGGAACAACGCTTTGGCGTGTCCCACAAGGAGCGGCTCAAGGAACTGTCCCAGGGCGTGGATGTTTTGACTCTGTCTGCCACACCCATTCCTCGGACCCTCAACATGGCCCTCAGCGGCCTAAGGGATATGTCCACCATTGAAGAGCCCCCCAGCGACCGTTATCCGGTCCAAACCTATGTGATCGAGCATGATTATGACATCTTGGCAGACGCCATCCGCCGAGAGATCAGCCGGGGTGGTCAGGTGTACTATCTCCACAACCGGGTGGAATCCATCTATCAGACGGCCGCTCGGATGCAGCAGCGGCTGCCGGGAGTAGCCATTGGTGTGGCCCATGGGAAAATGCAGGAAGATGCCCTCAGCGACGTCATGCAGCAGATGTCCGACGGTTCCCTTCAGGTACTGGTCTGTACCACCATCATCGAAACCGGCATCGACATTCCCAACGTCAATACCCTGATTATCGAGGATGCTGACCGGTTGGGCCTGAGTCAGCTGCATCAGCTTCGAGGCCGGGTAGGACGGAGCAACCGTCACGCCTATGCCTATATGACCTTACGAAAGGGCAAGGTCCTTTCGGAGGTGGCGGAAAAACGGTTGGCCGCCATACGGGAATTTGCA
>CBCTLT010000377.1:0-2256 GCA_965147785.1 uncultured Oscillospiraceae bacterium | reverse complement strand
CGGGGTTTAGTTTGACTGCCATAGAGACCGCATCCTTTCTTCACAATTTTACTGATTTAAGTATACCATATTCCCCGGTTTTGTCTATGAAGAAATTGAAAACAATCCATTCTGCGAATAGCATACAAAACTACACCCAATCTTCATAAATCATTGATAAACTGTTCAAGAATTAGAGATAAAAAAGTCAAAACTTTGATTTAAAGTAAGAACAAATTCAAACGAAGCGAGCGAGAAAACATGAAATTCAAACGAGGCATTTCCCTGCTGCTGGCGGCGGTCATAGTTCTGACCCTGGGAGCCAGCGCATTTGCCGTTACGGCTGGGGCGGCGGATTCTGAATATCGGGAACATCGGGAGGCGCCGCGGCTGCCGGAGGGACCGCCCTCCTTCACTGAATCGGCGGTCACCTGCGTTTCCGGTGGGGAAGTCCTGAGCGGGACCCTGACCTGTCCCCTGGAGATGGAAGGACAGGTGCCCGTGGCCATTTTGCTCCACGGCCTGGCCACCAATCGAAGCTGGTGTGACGATATGGCCTGGATGTTGGCGGACAATGGGATTGCCAGCGTCCGGTTTGACTTCGCGGGGACCGGCGACAGTACCGGGGCCCAGGAGGATATGACCATATCCTCTGAGGTGCGGGATACCATGGCCATCCTTGACTATGTGGAGAGTTTGGAGTTTACGGATCCGGATAATATCTTCCTGGTGGGGAAAAGCATGGGCGGTGTGGACGCGGTGCTGACGGCCCAGGAGCGGGGCGACGAGATCAAAGCCCTGTGCCTGTGGTACCCCGGCTTTGGCGTGACGGATTCGGTGCGGCATGGATTCCTGCTGGGGCAGGTGTTAATGAGGATAGCGTTGCCGCTGCCCTGAGCAATACCTTTGGCCAGGCGTTCCTGGAGGAAGTAGCCAAATTGGATTGCGCCAGTGCTTGCAGAAGCTATGAAAAACCGGTACTTATCATCCATGGCGATCAGGATTTTATTGCACCAATTCCGTTTAGCTTTGCCATGAGCCAGGAGTTTCCGGACTGCACCATGAAGGTGATCCCAGGAGGCTTCCATGGGTTCTGGGGCTATCAGGAGCTGGAAGCGCTCAATACTATGCTGGAATTTTTCCAGGAGAATATATCTTAATTGTTTGTGAGAATCCCCCTGCACCGGAGTGGTGCAGGGGGATTCTGGCATAGGGAAGTAAAAGGAAGTAAGCTTAGTTTCTGCCGATCATGGTGTCGTCCACTACGGACACAAGAATCAACGCAATGACGGTCAGCACTGCCAGTACACCGTAAGCGGCTGCATAGGAGATGCTGCGGCCGATAATGCCTACCACGGATACACCCAGGGCGCCGATGGCAGCCACCATGGGCTTGAGGACCTTATAGGCCATGGGGAAGTCGTAGCGACCCCAGATGGTGTTGGTCAGGGACACCAGGTAGTTGGCGGCACCGCCCAGCATAATGGCCAGGAAGGGCAGGGAGGCAAATTTGGTGGGGGTGGTGGGAATCAGATTCAGAATAATGGCGATGACAGCCACCACCATGGTGATCTGAATGGCCTTCTTGGGGCCCAGCTTTGCGTCCAAAATGCCGCAGGCCATGATGCCGGCGATGCCCAGCATGGCAAAGACCACGGGTGCAGGACCGCCGTTGGCGTCCACAAAGCCGGCCTGGATCATCCGGGGCACAAAGTTGGTCATGATGCCCAGGGACAGCAGCTCCATAATGCCCAGGGAGATGGCGATGAGCCACACCTTGCCGGTGGAGAACAGCTTCTTCACATTCCAGGGGGAGGTCTTCATGTACTCCAGACCCAGGGCCAGTTCCTTTTTCGCTTCTTCGCTGTTAAATTTATGGTTGTTGTCGGGGAAGGCGCCGGCCTGCTCGGGATAATCCCGGACAAAGATAGCCACCAGCACGCACAGCACAAAGGAGGCCACGGCGTAGATGGTGTAGACCTGGGGCAGGCCGCCGGTGGTGACAATGCTGCCCATAACCTGAGAGGTCACGGCGGCGGACAGGGGGAACCCGATGGTGACCCAGCCCATGGCCATGCCCTTCTTCCGGGGGAACCAGTTGGAAACCACGTTCAGGGAGCAGATGTAGCAGAAGCCCATGCCGCCCACGGCGGAGACGGCCAGACAGATGAAGTACACCACAGGGGAGTTGGCACGGCCCCAGAACAGGCAGGCCACACCGGTAATCAGCAGGGAAACGGCCCAGCTCCACCGGATGGAGATCTTGCTGGACAGCAC
>CBCTLT010000376.1:0-2258 GCA_965147785.1 uncultured Oscillospiraceae bacterium | reverse complement strand
ACTAGGTAGTATTGGGTCTGGTCCGAATTGGAATGGATCATATAATCGTAATTGGGTGCATATTCCGCCAGATCCTCCGTTAGATCCATGATGATCTCATCGGCCAGGGCCCCGGTAAGGCCTGTAGAATAATACCCATCGAGATTCTTGATCATGTCCGGATAGTCTCCCGAGGCGATCATTACGTTATACTGCTCCGACGCGGTAAAGAAGTTCACCTCTGTGGTCTCCACATGGATTCCTGTGAGCTCCTCCAGATACTGCATGTACTCAAAATCGTTGTAGTTGGTGATTCCCAGATTGGCCAGATCTCCCATCAGGTTTACCGCCGGCGTCAGCATGGTAAGTTCCGCCGGCTCCTCCGTGATAGGCAGCGTCAGGTCGTTGATGTAGTCCAGCTCCGCCGATTCGCTTCCAGGCAGATTCACCCGATGGGCAGGTGTTTCCTCCAGAACTGAGGCTTCCTCCGCAGAGGCAGATGCCTGCGTTTCTTCCGCGGAAGGTTCTGCTGTCTGCTCCGGTAACTCCGCCGGTGCAGTTGTCTCCTCCACCCCAGCCGATTCCGCTGCAGATTCCGATGCCGTCGGCGTGCCGCAACCTGCCATCAGGGCAAGCATCATGGAAAAGACAAGCAAGATCGCAAATATTTGTTTTTTCATTTCTGTTGCTCCTTCAGTAGATATTTGGATAGAAGGTTCCATCCTGCTTTCAGTGTAACAGGCCCACAAAATATTTGCAATCTGTAATTTTCTTTGTGATTTCTATGATATAATATACATTTGAAATATTGAATTTTTGCAAATATAATGATATAATTGCAAAACAGGGAGGCGTTTTTATGCTATACTACAGCGCATTACAGCCCCAGCAGGATTGGCAGGATCCGTCTGTAGCAGGTCAACGTCATCGGATCTCCACCCTGTTGTCTGCCGTCACCATGAATCACTATCGCAATACCGGCGGATGTTTTGACGCATTGGAACAAGAAGGAATCATCCTGGGCTGCGGCGGCTTTGAAGCTGCGCTGCTTCAATCCGACCCCCTGGGTCCCATGGAGTCAAATCCAGACTGGGCCCGTCAAATGGTGGAGAAGCTGAAAGAACATCTACCCTTCCCCCTCTGGTATTGCTTCTCCGTCAACGGCAGACTTTATGTTCTCCTCTGTTTTCCCAGGTTACAGGAGCACGACGAAAAATGCCGTACCATTCAGGAGAAAATCTTTACTTCCTTCCAAAAGATAAAAGCGGAGCTGCTGCCTCGCTATCCCAAATTACGGATCCTGTTGAGCGATCTGCAATATGGGACTTCCGGGGTTTTTCACTGCTTCAACAACCTGTATCACGCCATGGAATACTACGATTTTCGTACCGCAGGGGATCCGCTGATTCAGCTGGATTCCGAGGCACAACTCCACGACGCCTTTATCGCAGATCTCAGTGCCTACCGTCAATTCTCCGTTTCCATTGCGGAGCAGTTGGTCCGGGAAAACTGTTCTGTTTCCGAAACTGCCCATCGAGTTATGAACGCCATTCTGCAAAACAGCGTTCCCTCCATGGAATCCATTCACCATCACATCCAGATCTTTATGCTGACCTTTACCGATTATCTGGGCAGCAGCGGTCTGGTAGATGCATCCTATCTACGTCGCCATCATATCGTCTATCGGGCTATGGCCTTTGAAACAGAGGCACAGCTTCGAGCTCTGATGGAGAGCCTACTGGAGGAATTGCGAAAGCAGCACAGGATGCTTCTAGCCCTGGGCCGCCAAAAGCGGACGCAATCCATCCGGGAGTATGCTGAGCAGCATATCACAGAACCGGATCTCACCGTGACCCGCATCTCCCAAGTCTTTGGCGTCAGTGCAGCACAGCTGGCCAAGCAATTTCGATATTACTATGGCGTCAGCCTCCATCGGTTTCTCCAGCAGAGCCGCTTTTCCCTGGCCCAGAGTCTGATCGAAGCCCACCCAGCTTGGTCCATGCAGCAGGTGGCAGAAGCCGCAGGCTATACGGATTTGTCCACCATGTACCGGGCTTTCCGCCAGTTTGGTGACATCACCCCGGGTGCCTTAAAGGCTTCTGTTCGCCATCGGACATAAAACCCCTGCGGGATTTATTCCCGCAGGGGTTACCTATGTCCAGTCCTAAATTTCGCTGATTTCACCGCAGAGATTTTGAGAAAAGATCTTCCGAACCTGTTCTGGATCCTCTGTCTGTCCCAGGGCCCACATAAGCTTGGTGACCGCAGCCTCCGTGGTC
>CBCTLT010000375.1:0-2261 GCA_965147785.1 uncultured Oscillospiraceae bacterium | reverse complement strand
GAAGGGATCTTGCAGGTGGTGTTCGACGCCTGCAACTTGCCGGAGGATCAGTTTTCCGCTGCCGATCGTCTGAAGAATGAAACAGTTATCGCCGTCCGGGGCTATGTCCGGAAGCGGGACGAGGAAACGGTGAACCCCAAGCTGGAAACCGGCACCGTCGAGCTGCGGGCCCAGGAATTGGAGATCATCTCTGAAGCCGATCCCCTGCCCTTTTCTGTGGAGGACGGCACCAACAATGAAGCCCTGCGGCTGCAATACCGCTATCTGGATCTTCGCCGGCCGGAGATGATTTCCCGGCTCCGGTTCCGTCATCGGGTGCAGAAATGTGCCGAGGATTATCTGGACGCCCATGGGTTTTTGTCCGTGGAAACTCCCATTCTGACAAAGTCCACTCCGGAAGGCGCCCGGGATTATCTAGTGCCCTCCCGGGTCCACAACGGCCTGTTCTACGCCCTGCCCCAGTCCCCCCAGATTTTCAAGCAGCTGCTGATGGTAGGCGGCATTGACAAATACTATCAGGTGGCCCGCTGCTTCCGGGACGAGGATCTACGGGCAGACCGTCAGCCTGAGTTTACCCAGGTGGACATGGAAATGAGCTTTGTGGACCAGGAGGATGTGCTACAGCATCTGGAGTCCATGTTCAAAGACATGTTCCGGGAGCTGATGGGGGTGGAATTTGAAAAGCCCGTCCCCCGGATCACCTGGACCGAATGTATGGACAAATACGGCTCCGACAAGCCGGATCTCCGGTTCGACCTGCCCATCGTGGATCTGACAAAGACTGTCCAGGACTGTGGCTTCTCCGTATTTCGGAACGCCCTGAAAAAAGGCGGCGTGGTTCGGGCCATCAATGTCCGTGGTCATGCGGATTTCACCAGAACGGAAATAGAGATGCTCACCGACGAGGCCTTGCATCTGGGCGCCAAGGGTATGGCCTGGATTGCCTGGCGTTCCACGGGCGAGGTATACTCCATCCTCACCAAATACTTTACGGAGCAGCAGATGGATCAGCTGCTTTCGGCCATGGACGCTGCCCCTGGAGACTTTATTCTCTTCTCTGCCGACAAGCTCTCCACCGTGCGGAAAGTGCTGGGTGGTCTGCGGCTGAAGCTGGCGGATCATCTGCAGCTTCGGAGAAAAGAGTGGAACATCCTCTTTGTCACAGACTTCCCCCAGTTTGAGTTTTCTGAGGAAGAGGACCGCTGGATCTCCACCCATCACCCCTTTACCATGCCCTATCCTGAGGATGTGCAGTACCTGCTGACGGACCCCGGCCGGGTCCGGGCACAAGCCTATGACGTGGTGCTCAACGGGGTGGAACTGGGCAGCGGCTCGGTTCGTATCCATCAGAAGGACGTACAGAATAAAATGTTCGAGGCTTTGGGCTTTACCCAGGAGCAGATCGACGAACGATTTGGATTTATGGTGGACGCCTTCCGCTATGGCACACCACCTCATGCCGGTTTTGCCTTTGGCCTGGACCGGCTGGTGATGCTGCTGACGGAAGCGGCCTCTCTCCGGGACGTCATTGCTTTCCCCAAACTCAAGGACGCCTCCTGCCCCCTGACCGACGCCCCCAACACAGTGGACGAGGAGCAACTGGAGGTGCTGGGCATCGGTGCCCGGGACGAAAGCGGCAGAATGCGGGGTGCAAAATCCGTTCAGGTGGTGGAAGGCGGCATCGATCTCCAGCATGTGGCAGATCTTGCCATGCTGAAGATTGCGCCGTCAGAGCAGGAATCCATGCTGAAGGATCTGCTGGAAGTGGTGGAGTTCGCCAACCAGCTTGAAAAAATTGATACCACAGGCATTGAACCCATGGCCCATATCGCCCCCCTGGAGAATATCTGGCGGGAAGATGTGGTGACCAACACCAACAATCGGGATCTGCTGCTGGAAAACGCCCCTGCCAAGGAGGACGGCTATATCTTCGTCCCCCAGGTAGTGGAATAAGGAGGGATCGTCATGAAAATTACAGACCTGAGTCTCAAGGACCTGACGGAAGCCCTCCGGAACCAGGACCTTTCTTCTCGGGAAGCCACGGAGGCATATCTCTCCCAGATTGCGGAAAGCGACCCCGACATCGGTGCCTATCTCTCCGTCACCGGTGAAGAAGCTATGGCGTCTGCGACACAGGTGGATGAAAAACGAGCCAAGAGAGAGGCTCTTTCTCCTCTTGCCGGCGTCCCCTGCGGCATTAAGGACAACATCTGCACCAAAGGCATTCCCACCACCTGCGCCTCCAAAATGCTGGAGCACTT
>CBCTLT010000374.1:0-2269 GCA_965147785.1 uncultured Oscillospiraceae bacterium | reverse complement strand
TCTCGGATTCCAAGCTCCCCAGCAATGGTTTTTGCCGCATTTTCATGATCTCCAGTCAGAAGAATCGGCTCCACGTTTAAGCTGGAAAGTCGCCGAATCATCCCCGCACTCTCCTGCCGAAGTGTGTCTGCCAGCGCGATATAGCCAACAAATTTCCCGTCCACCGCAACATAAATGGCCGTACTGCCTTCCTGAATATAGCCGTTGGCTTCCTCCGGCACAACAAAGGCCACACCGTTTTCTTCAAGCAGTTTCCTGTTGCCTGCCAGCACCCGTCTACCCTCCACCATAGCAGAGACGCCTCGGCCCGGAATCATTTGAAAGTCTGTATTTTCTGCCGGTGGATCTTCCATGATCCCGCTATATCCCCGAACAATAGCCTTGCCCAAAGGATGTTCAGACATCAGCTCAGCAGACGCTGCCAGCCTGTACAAGCTTTGATCGCTGTAATCGGCACATACACTTTTTACCGCAATTACCTCCGGGGTACCATAGGTCAATGTACCCGTTTTGTCAAAGGAGAGGATCTGCACCTGCGCCAGCCGTTCCAGAGCATCCCCTTCCCGGACCAGAAAACCATGCTTTGTGGCATTGCCAATGGCAGCCATAATAGCGGTTGGCGTTGCCAGCACCAGCGCACAGGGGCAAAACACCACCAGGATGGTCACTGCACGGATGATTTCCCCGGTGATCAGCCAGGTCAAAGCCGCAGCAGCCAACGCGATCACCACAATCCAGGTGGCCCATCGATCCGCCAGCCCCACAATCTTCGCCTTACCGGCATCCGCCGACTGCACCAGTCGAATCATCCGCTGGATGGAACTGTCCTCCCCCACCTTATCTGCCTTCATGACAAAGGCGCCAAACTGGTTGACCGTTCCACTGGAAACCGTATCTCCAGGGCCCTTATCCACAGGAAGGGACTCACCGGTCATCACCGCCTGATTGATGGACGTTTGACCAGAAAGGATCACACCATCCACTGGAACTCCTTCTCCCGGAAGCACCCGGAGTATGTCTCCCACTGCCACTTCCTGTGCAGGGACCACATTCTCCTCACCATCCCGAATCACGCTGGCAGTCTGCGGCGTCAGATGCACCAGCTTTTCAATCCCAGCCCGGGCCTTTGCCACCGTCAGTTCTTCGAGCAGCGCACCCAGCTGCATAATGAACGCCACTTCCCCAGCGGCAAAGTATTCCCCAATACAGACGGCGGCGATTAACGCCAAAGATACCAACACATCCGCCTTGATATCAAAGACTGTCACCAGACCGATGATCGCCTCCAGAATAATGGGCAGTCCACAAAGGACAATCGCGATCCAGGCAATATCGAAGGGAAAGGGCTGAAATCCAAACAAGCTGCACAATACAGCAACTCCGGAAATCACCAGCAGAACCACATCTTTTTTGATGCCACCTAGCCCCAAAAGTTCCTCCAGGTTTTCCATCCAACGCTTCATACAATCCCCTCTTTCTATACCCCTATGGGTATAAAAAGATTATACCCATAGGGGTATAATCTGTCAAGCGTTTTATAAAAAAGCAGCCAAATCGGCTGCTTTTTTATCCCATATTGGAAAACCGTTCCACCGCTTTGGTGAAACTCTCAATGGTTTGATCCGCATCCCCATGCTGGATCCCATCCAGCACACAGTGCTTGATATGTCCCTCCAAAACGACCCGACCACAGCCATGCAATGCAGATTTTGCCGCATTGATCTGGGCCAGAATATCCTCGCAGGGAACGTCCTCGTCCACCATTCTGTCGATGGCCTGTACTTGTCCAATAATTTTCTTCAGTCTGCGATGGAGATTCTCCGCATCCATACACTGCTTCATTCTAATTCCTCCATACCTTCGGGGTATTTTCATTATAGCCAAATAAGAAGCAACTGTCAACGCGGAGAAATATCATTTCCTCCGGCCAATGAATCATGCACTTTCGCACCTCAACGGCCCCCAAATCAGCTTTTTCTGTCCCTTCAGCGCCACCAACGCCACGAATCTGGAAGGATCAGAAGCAACCGCATACACATCTGTGCACGCCTCCTGGAGTGCAATTCCGGATACGGTATCCATTTGAAGATCATAGGTGTAAATCGCCCAGGCACTACTCTTGTATGCATTTCCGATCTGTGTCAGCACTGCCAAACATCTGCCGTTTTCACTGATCATCATAGCCTTGTGCCTCTTGGCGCCTGTCATGGCACATTGCTCCGCTGGCGCTGTACCGCCCGTTTCCACTGCATATAGTGCCGCATTGGTG